>JBMFUH010000038.1:0-17165 GCA_049966735.1 Isosphaeraceae bacterium | reverse complement strand
CCAGGCTTCGCACGTGGAACGGAATGAACTCGCTTGCTTTATCGTGACGACGTGTCGGAACGACTGGCGGTGCGACCCACGCGCACCCTCCAACGGACTTCACGACTCACTGGACTCTTGAGCGTCACGCGCAGGCGCGTGCCGTTCTGCCGGCAGCTCGTCTTGACCCCGGCGAGCCGGTCCGCGGCGGAAATGATCACCTCTTTCGCGTGCAAGATCCGTTCACCTGCTGGAAGAACGATCCGCAGTTCGTACGGGTCGCTGGCGACGACTTTGCTCCGGGCGGAAAGGGTCAACGATGCGGCGTCCCAGTTCTCTTCGGTCACGTCGATCATCCCCTGGGTGACGTGCCGCGAGGTGCTCAGCAGTTGCGGATGGTCGCGGAGCGGGCGGATCGCGAGGATCCGGCAAGAGCCGCCCGGCAGCTCGGCCCGCAACTCGTCCTGGAAGGGCGGAAGGAACCGATTCGCCCAGAAATCAAAGCCGACGTACCGCCGCGCGGCGGGCAAGCCGATCCGCCCTGTCGGCCAGGAGATGGTCACGGGCTGCTTGCTCCAGTTGTACAGGGCAACGACATCCCGACGCTGGGTTCCGCGCGTGTCGGCCAGATGCCAGATGCGGGCCGGCTCGTTCTCGAACACATCCACCGGCCGGGCGTTCAGACCGTGAGGGGGAATCGACCGGCGCAGGATGTCGAGGCGCTCGGCCGGGAGATCGGGCATCCAGTCGCTGTTGTAGAAGAGATCGCCCGCGATGGCCGTGAACGAGGCGTTGAGCCGAGCCTGTTCCACGGGCATCGAGGCGCGAACGGAAACGCAGTCCGGATCGTTCCACCAGACCCGTCCGTTGAGGAACCAGAGCCGCGAGGCGTGGGGAGCACCGATGGCGCCCGCGCCGGTGTCTGGTCCCACGCGCATGGCGTCCAGCAGTCCGAACGATCCGCCGAACGATCGCATGTTCTGGGCGACGCAGCAGCCCAGGAGGAAGACTCCCGGCCCGGCCGCCTCACGCACCAGCCTGACCCCGTCGCGCAGGGCCTCGATGTTCGTCTTGTCCGGATTCGCGAAGACGGCGTCGCCCAGGCCGTCGTTCACGTATCCGTTGTTGACGTACATCTGCCGCGCGGCGCACCCCGTCCAGAATCCATCCATCTTGAAGAGCTTATATTCCCACTGGTGTGCGATGCGCTCGACGATGCTCCGCACGTACTGACGGGTGTCGGGATTGGTCATGTCGAGACAGGTTCCACCCCAGTCCGTGTCGTACGGCTTGCCTTGCGAGTTTCTGACGAACAGCTTTTGAAGATCCTTGAAATGAGGGTCCGCGGCATTGCCGGCAAACGGCATGAACCAGATGCCCGGCGTGAGCCCGAGCTGCTTGATTTTCTCAGCGGTGCGTTTCATGCCCGCGGGATACGGCCCGCTGGAGCGATGGGTCGTGAAGTCCTTGCGCGGGCCGTTGCCGGTTGTTCCTGCTTGCCAGCCGTCGTCGATCTGGATGAAGCCAAACCCGAACGGCTGGAGGTTGCTGGCCGCGTATTCCGCCAGCTTCAGCAGGTGCTTCTCGTCGCTCGAGCCGCCAAACTTCTCCATGTACCAGGTGCAGGAGCCGGCATGCTGTGGGGGGAGGGAAATCGCGTAGTGTCGGGCGACGGCGTCGGCGTAGGCTTCCAGACCCAGCCGGGCGTCGTCGAAGTAGCCCAGCGCGAAGGTTTCCGTATCCGCGCTCTGGCCGGGCTTGATCCGCAGCCGGCCGTAATCGAGCTGGGCCTTGATCCGGACCACGTCGTGGTCGACGGGAGAGAAGACGACTCCGCTGCCCCGATCATGCGTGATCCAGCCGCCAACCACGCCCTGGCGGCTACCGGGATTGACCACGGCCAGGAAGGCGTAGCTGCCGGGGTTTCGGACTGGTTCCAGGAGTCCGCCCGTGCCCAACGTGCGGATTTCCGCCAGCGGTTTGCCCAGGTCGACAACGGCGGATACGGCGGGCACGTGATTCAACACGATCGGTTTCGCGCTCCGGTTGGTCAGTGTCCGGCGGAAGAAAACGAACGCCGCGCCGGGGTACAAGGCCACCTGCTCGCGGTTGCCGTCGGGATCGTCAATCTCGATGGCCTTCCCCTTGCCGAAGGCGCGATCGGTCCGGTCGACGACCCGCGCGGCGCCGCCCTGGCCGCTCAGTCTCCCGTCGGTCAGGATGGTCTTGCCGGAGGGCTGAAGCGCCAGGGTGAAGCGGCCAGCGGTCGCGTCGACGCTCACCGAGTAGCGGTCGCTCTTGATCTGAATCGCCGCGGCGGCGGACGCGAGGGGCGGAATCGCGGGCGTCTTGAACGTCAGCCGCAGCGCGTACGCCGCCGCGCCCGGCGGTTTCGCGGGCATGACGACCTTGAGCGCCCTTGCGTCTTGCGTCCAGATAAGTTGATCCTTGACGCCCAGCAGGGAGATCGACGCGATCGCGCGTGCGTCGAAGGCGCGGGAGTTCAGCGTTGCAATCGACAGCGTGGCGCCGTCGCCTGGCCATCCCAGGACTGTGGCGTAGAGGACCGTATTGCTCTTGTTCCGGGTAAAGCGGATGTCGCGGGCCGTGAACGATCGATCGTGCTGCTCGCTGAACCCGCCCCGTTTGCCCTTCGTCGGACCTTCGCCGTGGACGACCCAGGGCCGCGTGGCATAAACGGCCTCTCCGCTGGTCTTCAACCAGTCTCCCATGCCCAGGAGGATCTGGCGAGCCTGGTCGGGAATGGCGCCCTCGGCCGTCGGGCTGACGTCCAGCAGCATGCAGCCGTTCTTGGAGACGATGTCGACTAAGATCTGGATGATCGAGTCCAGCGATCGATACGGCGTGGCCTTGTTATTGAACCAGTCGGCCAGGGCGGTGTCGGTGAGCCAGGGATACGGCACCAGGCGATCTTCGCGACCGCGCTCGAAGTCGAGAATGCCAGTGTATTGCTGGATTTCGGCGAACTTATGCGCCACGGCGGACTCGCGGTGGTTGGCCGCGGCCCAGTTGTAGTAATCGGCGAACATCCGCTGCTGGTACTCGGGCGTGATGACGGCCCGCAGCTCGAAGTCAAACCAGATCATGTCGGGCTGGTACTTGCTCACGACCTCATTGACCATGGCCAGCCACGTCTCGAGGAACCGTCGGGAAGGAGGGGCCCCGGGCTTGTGGGCCTGCGTGTAGAGCTGCGCGAACCGCGGCAGGGCGCCGTCGAAGGCGAAGGCCGGCTCGAAGTATCGCCAGGCGAAGCCGTGGTGGAAGGTCGTGAGGAACTTCAGTCCGTGCCCTTTGATGGCCTTTGCCAGTTCGCCCACGACGTCGCGGTGCGGGCCCATCTTGACGGCGTTCCAGGGAGTGACGGCCGAGTCCCACATGGCGAAGTTGTCGTGATGCACGGCCACCGGGCCGGCGAACCGAGCACCCGAGCGGGCGAACAGGTCGGCCCAGGCCTCAGCGTTGAACTTCTGCGCCCGGAACAGTGGTATGATATCCTTGTAGCCGACCCTGGTCTGATCGCCGAAGCGGTTTTTGTGGTAGGCGAACACGCTGCTCTCGCGGTCGTACATCTCGTGGCCGTACCACTGGCCGCCGGAGGGGCAATCCTCGCATCCCACCGTCACCGGGCCCCAGTGGGTGTAGATGCCGAACTTGGCGTCGCGAAACCACTCGGGGTCCTGATGGGCCTTGAGCGATTCCCAGGCCGGGCGGTAGGGGCCAGCAACGCCCTCCGCCTCGCCGCCGCCGAGAGCCGTCGCCGGGAGGGCGGACAAGGCGCAAGCGGTCAAGATGATGTGTGCGACGCGATACCTCATGAACGACCCCCCTCTCGGAGAATGAACGGGACGGCACTCAGCGAAAGACGACGTACAGACCGGTCATGACGGCGAACACCAAGGCGGCCAGAACGCGATAATCGGCCAGGCCCGGCCAGCCCGCCGAGGTCAATGCGTCCAGCGGACTCTTCCAGTAAAGCTGCTGGGCATCCTCGTGCGGCAGCTTGGGCAGCGCGTGAGTCAGGCCCACCTGCAAAACGACGCAAGCGCAGAACAGGTAAAACGCCATCAGCATGAATGGCGTCTGGTAGAAGAAGGAGGGAATGGCGCGAAAGGTCGCGGGTTTCCAGGCGTGCAGCGTCTTGAGCGCAAAGAAGAGCGCCCCCAGCCCCGAGCCAATCCACATCGTGTACCTGGCGCCGCGGCCCGACGCCTTTCCCCAGAAAATGCCCAGCGTGAAGACGCAGGTGATGGGCGGGGCGATGTGGGCGATCACGTCGTTGACGGCCGCGAAGATGCTTTCATAAAGATCCAAGAGGGGCACGAGCGCCACGCCCAGCACGAAGGACAGGAAAGTTGCCGTCCGGCCGATGACGACAAGCTGGTGCTCGGGCGTTTCGGGCCGGAATCGCCGCCACAGGTCATAGCTGAAGAGGGTTGAGATCGAGTTGGCCGCGCTGGCCAGGTTGCCCATGAGGGCCGCCATCAAGGCCGCCGCCATCACGCCGAAGAGGCCACTGGGCAGCAGGCTCTTGATCATGAGTCCGTAAACCTCCTTGCTGTTCTCGACGCTCACCCCGGTCAGTAAGCCCCCCTTCAAGATCGCGTAAAACATCAGCCCCGGCAGCACGAAGATGAACACGGGCAAGATCTTGATGACCGCGCAGAAAAGCGGGCCGATCCGGGCGTGGTTTTCGTCCTTCGCCCCCAGCACGCGCTGCACGATGGTCTGATCGGCGCACCAGTACCAGATGCCCAGCACGGGATAGCCCAGGAAGATCGCGAACCAGGGAAACTCCTTTTCGACGGCGGGTGAGCGCAAGACCGAAAGCCTGATGCTCTCGTGGGCATCGCTCAGGATGCCGGTCAGCGCGTTCCAGCCTCCCACTTTCGCGTAGGCGAAGGCCGTGATCACCACCGCGCCCAGGATGAGCACGATCGCCTGGATGGTCTCGGTCATCACCACGGCCGCCAGGCCGCCCAGCACGGTGTAGAGGGCCGTGAGGCCGCAGATCAGGAGGATGCACGTCCATTTCTCGATGCCGAAGACGCCGTGGAGCACGATCCAGCCCGAGGACAGCGGAAAGGCGATGTGAAAGACCACGGCGGCCACCATCGATACGACGGCCAGCCAGTCGCGGCACTCGCGGCAATAGCGCTTTTCCAGGAAGTCGGGGAGCGTGGCGACTCTGGAGCGGATATAGAACGGCACGAAAAAGAGCGATAGGAGGATGAGCGTGAAACCGGCCATCCACTCGAAGTTGCCCATCAAAAGCCCGCTGTCGTAACCGGCCTGGGCCAGGCTGACCAGATGCAGGCAAGAGATGTTCGTGGCGAAGAGGGCCATGCCGATCGAGGGCCAGCGCAGCGAGTGGGCCGCGAGGAAATAGCGGTTGGCCTCGCCCTCTTGCCGACGCTTGAGCCCGGCGAGACAACCCACAGCCACGATGCCCAGCAGGTAGAGGGCGATGATCGCCAGGTCCAGCGTTCCAATCCGGTCAGTCATGATGGCTCAATTCGGCGACGGATTCGAGCATTGCCACGACGTTCCGCGTCGGGCAGGGCGGAGGGTTCAGTATAGCACGCCGCAACACTCCGGCCGAAACGACTTCCTCTCCCGTGTTTCGCATTCCGCCCTCGGCATCCAGGCTGCCCGGCTTCCACCGCGGGCCCAGCGTGCGCCGGGTCTCTTCGGTCACCTTGACTCGTGCGGCGATCCGGTGGCCGGCGGCCCAGATGATACCGGCCGCGTCGCGGAGCAGGGGAGTCCGTGCTCGTTCCTCGCGCCGCACGCCCCGGCCGCGAAAGAAATCGGAGAGCGGCGTGCGCTGGCCTCTCATGCCCCCAGTGTCACCAACACCGGCCCCTATCAATAGGCATACACCAGGGCGAAACCGGGCTGCCAAACGAAGGGCTGGGGCCCGGTGACGGGCACCTCGACGCCGCCGATGACGCTCCACTTCAGCTCACGATCCAGGCTGAACCGGATGCCCGGCGAGACGTAGACGTCGGTGATGTAGCCCTTGCGGCCCAGGACATCCGTCAGAGTCGAGACCACGACGTGGGCGGCCAGCGACTTGCAGACTCGGGCGTCCCTGGTCGTCAAGTAGCGGCCGACTGCCAGGTTGGTGAAGTAGGTGCTGGTCGCCGATGTGCGACCGGTGTCGATGTTGATCCCCGTCCCACCGCGCACCACCCACCGCGGGGCGAAGTTCCACCAGAACTCCAGCGCCGGGGTGATGAAAGTGATGTCGTTGCCGTTGACCGTCTTGCCGGTGGGCGTCCGTTCCGTCAATAGCGCCTGCATGCTGAAGTTCCGCCGGTCGACCAGGCGGAACCGCTCGGAGAACGTCAGGTCGCCAAAGTTGCCGACGTAATGGCCGGTGGGACTCGACAGGTTGGAGGCAATGAACGGGATCGCGACCAGCAGTTCCAGGCGCCGGTTCAGCGGCATGTAGAGGTTATAGGTCGCGAAGTATTCATTGCCGGCGGTCGCCGATTTCACGGGCGCCCAAGGGAACGGCGCCAGCAGCAGTCCTGGCTGGCTCCCCAGGTTGTTGGTAAAGAAGAAACTGAGCGAGTTGAGCCGCACGAAGACGCCGTCGGCGGCCCCGAACCAGTTCTGTTTAGGCGCCTGGTTGGTCCCTTTCGGCGACCGGACAAACGGCTGGTCCCATCCCTCGCTGAAGAAAGTCGAGAGGCTCAGTGGCTGCCAATCGTCCTTCGACGCCGCGCCGAAGAGCGACTCCTTGATCACCGCGAGCGGTCCCATCGCGGACGAGTTTGGCTGGATCGCGGGGACGGAAGGGAATCGGCGCGGAGCGGCGGAGGGAGCCGACTCTGGTCCCTCGAGGTCGGGCACGTCATTGAAGACGACGTCGGCGAGGGGCGACGCCGGCTCTCCGGTCGGAGAACCGGCCGAAGCGGGCGCGGAGGGCGAAGTGGAGGGAACGACCGATTGAGCTCGAGCCATGGTCGCCCCCAGGCCGACCAGCAAGAGGGTGGCCATCCCTGTCGTCAGGAGTGAAATGCTCCTTGCCGAAAACACGCCCATCATCGGCCCGGTCTCCTGAATATGGTCATCCGGGGCGCGCACCGAATCCTATGAGCGTCCGACTATTCCTGATTATCGGTGTCTTTCCGTGGAATCTGAGGTAAACCTTTGCCCAACCCGTTCGTTTTGGGAGAAGCCAGAGGGAGAAGAAGAAAACTCTCAGGGAACCACATGTCCGGGGTACTTTGCTATTCAGCATCGTTAGCTGGGTGATCTGGAGAAAGCCCCGTGCATTGCCGGTCAGCCCCCAATTCCCACAGGAAGAAGAAACGATACCCAAACAATTACCCAACCTGCTCATTCTGCGTCCGAGAATAGCAACGTCCTCATTGGGTCGTGTCCCCATTGGGTCGGGCCACAGTGGCGAGTGGTCGGCGATGAGTGGGTCGTGGTGAGCGGGCGTCTGTCACTTCACACTCTCAGGCAAGGTCACTCCACGCGCTGCGGCCGGTGTTCACCCCCCTAACTCCAAAGAGGCCGCCTCTCCCGGTTCCCACCGCAGGCCCAGCGTGCGCCGGGTCTCTTCGGTCACCTTGACTCGTGCGGCGATCCGGTGGCCGACGACCCAGATGATGCCGGCCTCATCGCAGAGCAGGGGGGTTCGTGTCCGTTCCTCGCGCTGCACGCCCCGGCCGCGGAAGAAGTCGGCAAGCGGGGTGCTCTGGCCTCCCATGCCCAACGGCTCGAAGCGGTCGCCCGCGACCGGAGCGCGGACCCAGAGGGGCAGCATGATCCGGTCGAGGTCGATCGTCTCGTCGCGCGGAGCGCTGGCATCGAGAACCGTGGAGATTCTACCGTCAACCCAGCGCGCCTGGCCGGGAACTTCAAGTGGGACCTCTTCGATCCGGGCCGGCCAGCGCTGGGAGGCAACCACGGCCCCCTGGCGTTTCAAGATGAAGGCGTCGGGTGGCCAACCCACGGCGCCGGTGGTGGATAGCTCGATCCCGCCGCCGATCGAGAGGCGGTTGATTCGCCGGCTCCGCGCCAGCGAGGCCAGCCTGCGCCAGCGTTTTGCCGACATGCCGGCCTCCGGCCAGCCCGCCTTCCGCCAGACCCGCCGGATCAACTCGGCTCGCAGAAAGACGGGAAGCTGGAGCAAGCGGTCGCGACGCAGTACGGCCTGGTCGTGGCTCAATTTCCATGTCGCACCATGCTCCAGTTCGATGAGCTTTTGCTCTGTTGCTCGTTCCGAGGCGCCAGCCAACCTTCCCAGCCGGACAATCGCTTCCACAACGCGAGGATTGTATTCGCGGGCCAACCTGGGCAGGAGGTCGTGGCGAATCCGCGCCCGGGTCCGGGTCAGGTCGGAGTTGCTGGCGTCGTCGCGGTAGTCCTGTTCCAGCATCGCCAGGTAGTCACGGATCTCGCGCCGCGAGACCGAGAGGAGGGGACGAAGCAGGGTGACGGACGGGTCGCCCGGGAGAACCCGGCGCGCGGGCATGCCGGCCAGTCCGCGCAGGCCGGTGCCGCGGACGATCCGGTGGAGGATCGTCTCGGCCTGATCATCACGAGTGTGGCCGACCGCAATGGCCGCCGCGCCTCGAGCGACGGCAATCTCGTGCAGCCAGGCGTAGCGGGCGCGTCGGGCGTCGGCCTCGAAATGTCCGGGCCGCGCCGGCTGCCACGCCCCGACATCGCAGGGCAGCCCCAACTCGGCGGCGAGACCTTCGACAAATCGTGCATCGTCCCGCGCCGCATCTCCGCGCACGCCGTGATCGAGGTGCGCCACCGAGAGGCTCAGGCCGAGTTCGGGGCTCAGCCGATGTAGTATGCGAAGGAGGCCGACGCTGTCGCTGCCTCCCGAGACAGCCACGACCCAGACCGCTCCCTCTGCGGCGGTGCACCAGCGCTCAACCTGGCGGCGAACTCGGCCCAGCCAGGCGGGAGATTGGGCCAGATCCGGAGGCTCGGCATTATTCATGGCAAGGCTTTCCGCTTCGGGCTTCCGGGGCTCAAATCCCTTGCGCCCGCTCGGTAAAGTGCACCGCTCGCCGCCCCGGCGGAGGCGAGGATGACCACGGCAAGCAGGGCGAAGAGGCGCGTGCCCCACATCTCGGAGATCAGGCTGGAAGTCCGCGCGAGAGGGAATGCAAAGGCAACGACCAGCCCATGAATCAGCGCTCCGGCGGCAGCGCCCAACAGGCCCCCCAGCGCGGCCCGAAGGGCACACTTGGAGCCTTCCAGGCCGGCGCCGAAGGCAGCGCCTCCCGAGGCGCCCAGGACCATTGCCAGCGCGATTTGGCAGAGGATTCCCATGATGAGGTCGTTGCTGTCCGCCAGATACTGCCAGTTGTAAACCGGCAGAACGACCTTGATCGCCGCGACGCCGACGGCCGCGCCGAGAATCAACCCACCGCTCGCCGCGGCCATGGTCATTGGCGCGGAACCGCGGGCGGCGCCCCCGGCGAAACCAAGGGCCAGGCCCAGCATGGCGCCCAGCGATCCGAAGATGAGCGTTGTTTCCAGGTTCTCGGCGGCCCTCAAGACCTTACTCTTCTCTTCCGCCTCCTTGCCAGCCACGAAAGGACTCGAGGAGGCGGTGTTGACGACCGTCGATTGCCGACCGTGGCGGGCGTGGACGACCTCTTCAATGGTCCCGGACGCCAATCCCGCGATCAGCCCGGCCGCGAGTGTCAGGACCCAGACCCGAACCGGCGAAACAGGCTGGTTAGTGTTCGAGCCTCCAGCAAGCGCTGTACTCCCTGGAGGGCCCATCTCACTTTGTGACATGAGTCAACCCCTTCCCCACCGAGCGCGATCGGCTGCGTCGGAACCGGCAGTGCATCTTATCGCAGCCCGGCCCTGGCTTGTAGGGTCTCCGCGGCCCGATCCCGCGCCGGTTCCCAGGTCGGTAACGGCGGATACTTGACAACAATACGATATTGTCTTTATAGCGAAGACAGTTGACGCGAGGGCCAGGACGAGCAGATGAACGCGAAATCCGAGATGCAACGACGGGAGACCTCATGCGGCCAGCGCGACGCTTTTCCTGGGTTGTTCTCGCGATCGCTCTGGCGAGCCTGGCACTCTGGGCCGGCGTGAGCTGGCTTGTGAGGACAGAGGTCGCGAAGGCGGAGCAGGAGATTGCCCGGGGACGCATCGGCTCGGCCCGGCAGCGATTGATGATGCTCGAAAGCTGGTGGCCAGGTCATCCCGATGTGTCGTTCCTGATCGGGCAATGCAACCGCCGCAGTGGCCAGATGGAGGCCGCGCTTGATGCCTGGCGCCTCGTGCCAGTCGGCTCGCGGATGGGGGATCGAGCCGCCTTGGAGTCGGCCCAGCTTCTCATCGAGCTGGGCCGGTTCGCCGAGACCGAGAACATCCTGGAACGAGCGCTTGCCCATTCCCGGACGGCGGTGGTCGAGCTGCGGCAGGCGCTCATCCGGTTGTACCAGTTCCAGGGGCGAAGCGACGACGTCGAGGTCCTGATCGAGGCAAACTGGAAAAAGACCAGTGATCCGTTCTTCGAGATTTACGAGCATACCTCTCGCGATCTCGGTTTCTTCCCCATCGATGCGGTGCGCCCGACGCTGGACCGAGCTTCGAGACTGGCCCCGGAGGACGACCGGGTCTGGCTGGGTCGGGCCAACCTGGCGATCCACACGGGCCGCCACGCGGCAGCCGAACGGTGGTTAAGCGTCTGTCTGCGCCGCAGGCCCGATGACCCGGCAGTCTGGAGGGCACGCCTTGAGCTAGCGATCGGAACACTACGCGTGGACCTGGCCGACGAGGCCCTGCGCCATCTTGAGGGGACTCTTCTGGCTCCCGCGCGGTTCCTGCGATTGCGCGCCTGGTTCGCCGAGCGGGAGGGAGATCGGGAAATCGAGGGGCAAACGCTTGAGCAACTGCTCCAGTTTGAGCCCTGCAACGTCTCCGCTCTTGAGAGGTTGGCCGTGCTGGCGCTGGGGCGGCAGGCGCGCGAGACGGCCGCGGAATACCGCCAGCGTAAGGCGGAAGCGGATCGCCTCCTGCAACGGTACAAGACGATCTTGCGCATCGAGGACTATCGCTCGGAAGCTCTTGAGCTGGCGGAACTCGCCGAGCAACTGGGGCGCTGGTTTGAAGCGCGCGGCTGGTGGTCGCTCGTGGAGCGTCAGGGGGTGGAAACCGACCGGGCGTCCCGGGCCGTCTCGAGGATCGGGGCCATCTTGACTGCGCAGGCTCCCAGGCCGCTGAGGCTGGCCGACCTGGGCCGTGGGGCTCGTTCCGCTTCCGTGGCCGCCTGCGCGCCTCAGACCATCTCCGTATCCGGTGGATACCGGTTTGACGACGAGGCCCAGGTTGCCGGCCTCGATTTCGAGCAGAGCCGTGGGACCGATCCGCAACAGATCCCGCAGACGGTCAGCGGTGGAGTGGCCGTCCTCGACTATGACGGGGATGGTTGGCTCGACGTTTACGCCGTCCAGGGGGGAACCTTTCCGCCCCACCCGGACGAGTTGACGGGTGGTGACCGGCTGTTCCACAACCGGCGCGATGGCACCTTCGAGGATGCCACCGCGTCTTCCGGCATCGGCGCGATGCGCCAGGGCTATGGATTCGGCGCGGCGGTCGGCGACTACGACAACGACGGCCGTCCCGACCTGCTGGTGACCCGCTGGAATTCGTGCTCTCTCTATCACAACCGGGGCGATGGCACCTTCGAGGACGTGACGGCGAAGGTTGGCCTGGCGGGGCAGGGGGGGCTGCCGACCTCGGCGGCCTGGGCGGACCTCGACAACGATGGAGACCTCGACCTCTATGTCTGCCACTATCTGAAGTGGGATCCGGAACAGACGCAGCCCGGATCAAGCCGGCCAGGAGATGCTCCGGTCAATCGCGAGCTCTCGCCGCTCCTTTCGAAGGCCTTGCCCGATCGATTGTACCGCAACGAGGGAGGGAAGTTCGTGGAGACCAGCGCGCGGGCGGGGATCATCGACCAGGACGGCCGAGGACTGGGGGTGCTGGCGGACGATTTCGACGACGACGGACGAATGGATCTCTTCGTGACCAACGATATGTCGGCCAGCTACCTGTTCCGCAATCTGGGCGGGTGGAAGTTTGAGGAGAAGGGCGCCGTCGCGGGGATCGCCGCCAACGCCGAAGGAGGCTACCAGGCGAACATGGGCATCGCCTACGGGGACAGCGACGGCGACGGCAAGCTCGATATCGCGGTGACCACGTTCTATAACGAATCAACGTCCTTTTATCGTGCGCTGGGCGGCGGCCTGTTCACCGATCGGACGGCGGCTGTGGGGCTCCGCGAGCCAACGCGGTATGTCCTCGGGTTCGGCATCGCCTTTCTCGATTTCAACAATGACGGCCGGCTGGACCTGGTTCAGGCCAACGGTCATACCAACGACCTGCGGCCGATGTACCCTTGCGCGATGCCCGCCCAGCTCTTCTTGGGAGGCGAAGGAGGACGTTTCCTCGAGGTCTCGCGTCAAGCAGGCCCGCCGTGGAACGTCCTCCGGATTGGCCGCGGTCTGGCGACGGCCGACCTCGACAACGACGGGAAAATCGACGTCTTACTTGTCTCCCAGAACGGTCCGCTGGCGTTCCTGCACAACCATACGACGGGAGGACATTTTCTCACGCTGCGTCTGGAGGGGCGCGCGTCCAACCGAGATGCGGTCGGTGCTCGGGTCACTGTGCTTACGCGGGGCCGGCGGCAGGTTGCACACCGCTTCGGCGGAGGGAGCTTTGCATCGTCCTGCGATCCGCGTCTGCATTTCGGCCTCGGGGCGGCCACCACGGTTGACCTCATCGAGGTACGCTGGCCGTCCGGCCGCCTGGCTCGCTACCGCAAGGTTCCGGCAGATACGGGATACGTACTCCGCGAAGGGGACGATGCGATTGAAGCTCTGCCAGGTTTCCGTATGATCGGATCATGAACCACGACTTGCTTTCGCTCTTGCGGTGCCCGCGCTGCCGGGGCGGGTTGACAATCGCCGCTGATCCTCCCGAGGCGCTATTGTGTCCGGCGTGTCCGGAGCGCTGGCCGGTTGTCCGGGGCATTCCGCGGCTTGCCGGCGAGACCTATGCCTCCAGCTTCGGCCGGCAGTGGAACCGCTACGACGTCGCGCGGACCGAGGAAGATGAGAGCACGTTCCAGATCAAGACGGGGATCGCGCCTGGAGCGCTGGCCGGCACGCTCGTGCTTGACGCCGGCTGCGGCGGCGGCCGCTACTGCCGGCTGCTGGGCAGCCATCAGGCGCGGGTGCTGGGGGTGGACCTGAGCTCGGCGGTCGAGAAGGCCGCGACGATCTGCACCGAGCTGGCGGACGTGTGTATCGCTCAGGCCGATCTGCTGAATCTGCCCGTTGCCGATGATGCGTTCGACCTCGTCTTCTCGATCGGCGTGTTGCACCACACGCCCGACCCTCGGCGGGCGTTCGGGGAGATCGCCCGCAAGGTCAAGCCGGGCGGCCGGCTCGCCGTCTGGCTCTACCGCAAGAACACGCTGGCGCAGGAATGGCTGAACACCGGACTGCGGGCGGTCTCAACCCGGCTGCCGGCCCGCGTGCTCGAGCACCTCTGCGCGGGGCTGGGCGTGCTGGGCAGCGTGCCGGTCTTGAACCGGACACTCAACAAGATCGCCAACTTCTCGAACCATCCCGACTGGACGCTCCGGGTCTGCGACAACTTTGACTGGTACGCCCCGCGCTATCAGTCGCACCACAGCCTGGAGGAGCTCAAGAGCTGGTTCGTCGAGGAGGGCTTCGAGGACGTCGTCGAGTTACCCCCCGCCAGGAGCGGCCGGCTCTACAACTGGGCCTACCAGCACAACCTGATCATCGGCAGCGGGGTCAACGTGGCGGGCACGAGAAAGCGAGAATGACTACAAAGCAAATGTTGAGGCGAATCAGGGAAATGCATTGAACCACGGAGAACGAGACAGAGAAAAAGTCGAAGATCAGGCCGTTGGCCCGGCCGCTCGGCTCGCGGAAAACCGAGGTCTTGCCGGTTCGCGGGTCGAACTTCATGATCCGGTCGCCGATGTCGGAGAAGAGGATCGAGCCGTCGCCGGCCAGCGCGCCCCCTTCCGTGAACGAACCCTCGCTCCAGAGCTTCTCCAGCCAGCCTGGCCCCCGGGGCAATCACATTCGCCGATTCATCGTCGCCAGAGATACCGGCTCCCACGGATGCGACAAGGAGAAGCAAGTTCAAGACCAGCATGGGGCACACTCCGCGAGCTCAGCGGGGCCGAGGGTTCCAGGGTTGCGGCCGCGGCGAATCAGGCGGGACGGGGACAGGGCCGCCCGCTCCGGACTTCGGCACGATCAGGACGGGCATCCTCGCCACGCGGCCGGGGTTCCCGATCATCGCGTTGTCGATACCCGGACGGGCGGTGTGGATCATCGCCTCGTCGATGCCCGGTCGCGCCACGATCACCGAGGGATCTCGAGGGCGGACAAGCGGTCGTCGCGGTGCGAGTCGGGGAGGTTGAAACGCGACCACCCTCCCACCTGGAAAGACGGGATTTGGTCGGCGTCCCTCGGCGTAAACACCCAGCGCCAGGCCGAGCACGGCGATCAGGATCATCAGCCGGCCGAGCGAGCGGGGTTGGGCGAGCCAGCTACCCGACTTGGGGCAAGAGGTGAATTCCGGGTCGAGATGAGGTTGGGATCGCATCGCAGCATCCTCCGCGAAAAAGGCGACGAGGAACGGAAGCGCTCGCGCTCTGGCTCACTCTCCTTGACGTGTGATGGTCCGAAATCTTAGGTCAGGATTTCTCGAATCACCTTTCCATGAACATCTGTCAGCCTGCGCTGGAGGCCGTTGTGGTAATAGGTCAGGGTCTCGTGGTTCAGGCCCAGAAGGTGCAGGACGGTCGCGTGGAAGTCGTGGACGTCGACCACGTTTTCGACGGCCTGGTAGCCGAACGGGTCGATCGCGCCGAAGCTGAAACCATGCTTGACCCCCACGCCGGCCAGCCAGGCGGTGAAGCCCTTGGGGTTGTGGTCGCGCCCCTGGGCTCCTTTCTGGAAGGTGGGCATGCGGCCGAACTCGGTCGTCCAGAGGACGAGTGTGTCGTCGAGCATGCCGCGCGTCTTGAGGTCGGTGAGCAGGCCGGCGGCCGGCTTGTCGAGGATGGGCCCGTGGCGGTCGTAGTCGGACTTGATCCGCTTGTGGCCGTCCCAGTTGAGTGCCCCTTCGCCCATCGCGAAGGCACCGTTGAAGAGCGTGACGAACCGGACCCCACGCTCCAGGAGCCGGCGGGCCAGCAGGCAGTTGCGGCCGAAGCCGGCGAGGATGGGGTTGGGGTCGTCCAGGCCGTACAAAGCGCGGGTCGCCGGGCTCTCGAGCGACAGGTCCCCCACCTCCGGCGCCGAGAGCTGCATCCGCGCCGCCAGCTCGTACGAGGCGATGCGCGCCGCCAGCTCGGTGTCGCCGGGATGGCCCTTGAGGTGCGCGTCGTTGAGCATGTGGAGAAAGTCGCGGCCGGCCTGGTCATCGCCGGCAGACAGCGCGGGCGGGCGGGCCAAGTGGCGAATCGGCTTGTCGGCGTTCAGCGACGTTCCCTGGTAAACGGCTGGCAGGAAGCCGTTGGTCCAGTTGGCCGGCCCTTGCTGCGGGTCGCCGCGCGGGTCGGGAATGGCCACGTAGGCGGGAAGGTTCTGGTTTTCCGTCCCGAGCGCATAGCTGACCCACGCGCCCATGCTGGGAAAGCCCTCCAGCGTGTATCCGGTGCTCATGAACATCTCGCCGGGCCCGTGGGTATTGGTCTTCGATGTCAGGGAGTGGATGAAGCAGAGGTCGTCCACCCGCTGCGCCAGGTGCGGCAAGAGGTCGGAGATGAACTTGCCCGACTGGCCTCGCGGTTTGAACATCCAGGGACTTCGATTGAGTGCGCCGTTTTCTCCCTGAAACGTGACGAGCTTCCCCGCGCCGGGCATCGGCTGGCCGTGGCGTTTCAGGAGCTCGGGCTTGTAGTCCCAGGTGTCGACATGGCTCACGGCCCCGGTGCAGAAGATATGCAGGACCCGTTTTGCCCTGGCCGGAAACCGCGGCGGCCGGGGCGCCAGGGGATTGGTCGCCGATCGCGGCGCGTCGGCCGCCAGCAAGCCGCGATCGGCCAGCAGGGCGGCCAGGGCGATCCCACCCACTCCCGTGGCCATGTGGCCCAGAAACCCACGACGATCGAGCAGATGACGGCCCAGGAACAGAGGCGAAGTTGACATCGGCAAAACTCCCGGAGGGGGAATTTCGACAGTCTGGCAGCAGTTGATCTAGCCGTCAAGCGCCGGGTCCCAGACTGCACCCGAGGCATCGGCCCCGGCCGCGTGAACCTTCTGCTTCGCGTGGATGGTCAGTGCCGCAGCGGACGCGATCAGCTCGCCGAACGTTTTCACGCCGCGAGTTGCCCACCACGCGCACATCTCGTCGTGGTCGATCCGGAGCGATTCTTCCAGCTCGGCAAAGAAGTCTTCGAGTCCGAACGGGGCCAGATCAGACAGGTGAAGGTCCTCTTCCAGGTGATCGCCGGGGTAGAACTTCTCGCCCCCGAGACGCCGGAACCGGCGCGCGGCCAGTTCACGAAACCGGCGCACGAACTCGATGTCGACGTCCTCCGCATCGTCCATTCTCAGGGCGAATTCCTCGTCGGAGAGCACTGGACGGCGGAGGAGCCGCACCACTTCGAGACGCAGCTTCACGTACGTGGTCGCGACCAGCATGAGCGCCCCGACCATCGAGCCGAGCATCACGATCATCAGCCCGATGCAGAGACGTTCCCAGATGTTCCCCCGCGCCGAGAAGAACGCGCAGACCATGAACGAAACGCCCGAGAGCACGATTGTCGCCACCAGCCCCTGTGCCAGGCGTTTGCGGGTTCCGGTCATGATCTTCCTGTCCCGACTGCGTTTTGGGCTTCTCGCGCCCTCGCGGCGCGGAGAACCTCTTGGGATGCATTATAGCAGAAAAAGGCACCCGTGGTGTCCGGTCAGTCGGAGGGGTTTTCGACCGGGCCGTTGCCGATCGGAAGAGAGGGCCGGCCGCTGCCGAGAGGAAAGACGGCCGCAGTGTCATCGGTCGATCGCTTTCGCCGCGCGCGGCGTCAAGGTCAGGGTGCCGAGGTCCATGGGCTGCCTCCCGGTTTTTGGTCCACTTGAAATGGGAGTCCTTCAGAACGAATG
>JBMFUH010000037.1:0-17196 GCA_049966735.1 Isosphaeraceae bacterium | reverse complement strand
GGACACAGCCCTCCCGCGCCGCCTCCGGCACGTCGTAATGTGCCATCAGGCGCATGAGCCAAGCATCCAGCGACGCGAAGTCCGCACCGTCAAGGAACGGCAATTGCCCCACGACCACCTCCCCACCCGCTCCGTGGTTTCGAGGCCGCGACGTGCGCTGTCTCCCTCCCAAATCTTCTCCAGAGCGACGTGGATATTACCGAAGGCATGGAATTCTGTTATTTCGATGCACATGGACTCTTCGAACGGCTCGACCCTTCCGAAACCCGCGAAAACCGTGGACATCATCGCGCCTTCGCCACCGGCGTGGGTGGCGAAACGGACGAGGAGGCAGCAAATTCTCCCGCTCAAAACCCATCCGTCCCGCGGGCGCGGGGCTTCTGGATGTCGAGGATGAGCTTGCCGCGGCGGAAGATGGAGACGGTACCGGTGGACTGGGAGATGCAGAGAGCGACCGAGTCGGTGGTGACCGTCGTGGACGCGGCGGCTTCGTGGCGGGTGCCCAATCCCTGCGGCAGGGGCTCTTCCAGCTTGCTGCGCGGCGCCAGATACCGCCCCGCGGAGAGCACCACGCCGTCGCCGCGGATCACGAAAGCGCCGTCGATGGCCGAGAATTCCTTGATGGTTTCCTCGAGCCGGGGGTCGAGAATGTTCCGTTCCTCCTCGGGATAGCCATGAAACGGATTGAAGACGAGCTGGTGGCTCTGGGAAAGGACGCGGTCGCTGTCGCCGACCACGAAGAGCGTGCCCACCGTGCGTCCCTCTCGACCCTCCACGCCCAACTCGCTGGCCAGGGTCAGGATGCGCTCGAAGACGGCGGGGGTCACATCCCGGGGCAAGGGGTCGGCGGTCGAGGCCGAGAAGAGCTCGATCTCGGTTCCCATATCGAGGACCATGATCGTGTCGATCGATCCCGAGCTGTCGATTCCCGTCAGGCAGAGGATGCGGTCGCCGGCCTGGACCAGCCCCTCGGCGGCGGCCAGCAGGGTGGCCACTTTCACCTGTCCCGCGCGGGTCATGGCGATGTCGGGAACATGGACCACCGAGCACATCTCCTTGCGCTCGTCGGGAGCGTGAAAGCTGGGCCGACGCGACACGAGGATCACCCGGAAGTTCACGTCCTCGATCAGGTCCGACAGCTCGGCGTCTTCCTCGACGACGTCGGCATGGAGCATGATCACCCGTGCCTCAACTTCGCGAGCGATCGCATGTGCGTGCCGGACCATGCTGCGGGTGAGGTTCTTCATCTTCAGGGGCCGTCAAGGTTTCGTGGTCGAGCCGGCCGGTCTTTTGTTGGCCGGGCTTCCGGTCGTGGAAAACCGCAGGGACATTCTGAGGATTCCCAGGTCATCAAGCCAGGTCAGATTGTTGGCGATCCCGGTTTGTTCGATCCGGATCAGGTTCTTGCCAGTCTTGAGGAGCCCGGCGGGAATGGGGATCTGGATCCGCTCCGGTGTTTCGTTGGCGGTTGTGATGTATCGGTTGATGTAATCAAACCGCTTGCCGCCCACCACGACGTAGGTCCGCAGCTCTCCCTTCTGAACCAGGTTGGAGTAAGGCAGGCCGGAGGTTTCGCCGACCACCCCGAGGACGTCGAGGTCCAGGAATGCCGGCTGGGAGCGGACCTCGCGCAGCTCGAAGGAACGCTCCAGTACCCCCCCCTCGGGCTGCGGCGGGTCGAACAGAGGAGGAGTCGTGGAGATGTTGTCGCCCAGGTGATGCGACGACGGGTCAAGGACAAGCTGCCAGGCTTGGTCCAGCACCTGGAACCGCGTCAGCCGGTCGCGCGGGACCTCCAGCGTTCCGATATATGGGGCCTGAAGCGTGATCGAGGAGTCGGAGATCGCGGTGACCGCGCCCTCGGCGTGATCGATCTCGCGGGGCCTGTTGGGCTCGGCCGGCGCGGCGAGCCATTCGATCCGGGCGAGCCAGCCCTCGACAGGTCCCCCGGCTGCCGGGACGCGGCGGAAGTGCAGCCCGGCGATCTCGCTCCAGTCGAGCCGGACCGGCCTGGCGTCCACGTTGATGGTCACGTGTTCGGCGTCCGCGTGGGTGATGGTTCCATAAAGCTGGTCCCCCACGACCAGCCGGACCTCGTCCTGAGAGGGATCGATCTCCAGGCTGGCGGGAGGCTCGGCAAAGCGGACCAGATCGAGTTCGCCGACGTTCCCCGCCAGGTCCTTCGGTCCTCGGGCCGGGCCGGTCAAGCGGGTTTCCAGGCCGATGGATTCAAGGGGGCCCGGCGGTCCCTTGCCATGAGCCAGCTCCTTACCGTCCACCGCGATCTCGGTCTGCTCGGTGCCGAACCGGAGCGTCAGCCGATGCCAGCCGCGGCTCCTCGCCAGCCGCTGGACGGCAAGCGCCGGCCCTTGGGGTGATTCCACCGCCAGGCTTTCCTCCGCCCAGCCGAGAAGAACGCGGAGGGTCGCCACTCCGGCGGACCCGCGAAAGGTCAAGACAAGCGTGAACTGTGAATCCGCGGCAACCGCTCCCTCATCAAGGAACGAGAGTTCGAGCCGTCCGGAAACCATCGGCTCGCCCAGTCGATGACGGACCGCGGCACCGGCGGCGGGCAGGCGCAGCCCCTTGCGAGGTGAGGCGGCTTTTGCCGGCGTTTGAGTCTCCACCTCCGGCTTCCCCTCCACCGTCCACCGCGTCTTGTCGATGCGGCGGAAGCCGTCGGCGAAGATGCTGGCCTCGCCTGGCCGCTGAAGGATCGCCTGAACGCCCGGCCGGGCCACGCGAATCGGCTCGGCCCGCCAGGGCGCCGAGAGGATCACGCCCTTGTCGGTCACTTCGCGGAGCAGCCCAGAGATCCGGGCGCACAGGCCGACCGACACATGAAAAAGCGGCGGGATTGTGGCGGGCGGCAGCGGCGGCCTCTGAAAGCTCACCACGGCTCCCGGCTGTAACACCAGGGGTTGACCGGTCTGGACGTCGCCCCCGGGAATGAACGTGAGCCCCGCGCCGGCCTGCAACGCCAGCCGCCCCTGCAATCGCGGCTGCCCCGGCCGCTCCAGAAACTCCACGCTCGCCGGACCGTCCTCGGCGCTCCGCGCGCGTAGCGGTTTCTGACCAGGCCAGCAGGCCAGGCAGAGCGCCACGGCAATCAAACACGGTCGCGTTTGGAGAGAGCTTTTCATGATATTGATTCTACGTCGCGCTTTTCCCCGAGCAAGCGAGCCAGCGGTACACCCGTGACGGCGGAGATCAGGATGGTACTCTGTGAGGACCGGCTCGTCAGGGGACGGGCGATCGCGGAACACGTCCCTGGCCTATTCCGATTCACCCCAAGAGTATTTGGAGTCGTGTTTCATGCTACGTAACACTGGTCGAAAAGGGTCGCTCGTGACAGGTCTTCTGGCCTGCTCCTGCTTGGTGATAGCCTGGGGACTGGCTAGCCTTCCGGCCCAGGCCCAGGCCCAGGAGTCACGGCAAGGAAGCGGGAAGGCATTGCGGATCATTGTCTTCGGCGCCCATCCCGACGACTGCGAGCTGTCAACCGGAGGCACCGCCGCGCGCTGGGCCAAGGCGGGGTACAAGGTCAAGTTCGTGAGCGTGACCAACGGCGATATCGGCCATCACCAGATTGCCGGGGCCATACTGGCCCGCCGGCGCACCGCCGAGGTGAAACGATGCGCCAAGATCCTGGGCATCGAAACCGAGGTGCTCGACAACCACGACGGCGAGCTCTTGCCCACACTGGAGAACCGCCGCACCATCACGCGGAAGATCCGCGAGTGGAAAGCCGATGTGGTGATCTCACCCCGGCCCAACGACTATCACCCCGACCACCGCTACACCGCGATCCTCGTTCAAGACGCCGCCTTCATGGTGATCGTCCCCAGCTTCTGCCCCGATACGCCCGCCTTGCGGAAGAACCCGGTGTTTCTCTACTGCTCGGACGGTTTCCAGAAGCCCAACCCATTCGTGGCCGATGTGGTCGTGCCCATCGACACGGTGATGGATCAGAAAATCGCGTGCATTGATGCGCTCGAGTCGCAGTTTTACGAGTGGAATCCCTGGCTCTTCGGCTACCTGAAGGATGTGCCCACTGACAAGAGCGAGCGGCTGGCCTGGACGCGCAAGCGGGCGGAAGGGAACACGTCCATCGCCAACCGGTTCCGGCCCAAGCTGGTTGAGCTTCTGGGCCAGGAAAAAGCCAGTGCCGTCAAGCACGCCGAGGCGTTCGAGATCTGCGAGTACGGCAGCCGGCCATCGCGTGACGAATTGCTGAAGATCTTCCCGTTCTTTGGTCACGACTGAAGCCGGACGTGGCGATGTCGTCAAGCGTGCGAGCCGACCGCCTGGACGAGGTGAATCCAGACGGCCGGCTCTCGGCACACAAAAAACTTCCGCGGACATGCTCAGATGCCGCCACTGGTCGCCGACGGGTTCACGCCAATCGGGGCCGGCGGACGATCGACATTGTCGGGGCCGCCGCAACGGCGCAGGTGATCCTTGTCGATGTACACGACCTCGACCTTGTGATCGACGTGGTTGAACGGGATCGGATAATCAGCCCAGTACAACTCGTCATAGTAGACGGTGCACTTGTAGTGGCAGTGCACGAGCTGGCAGGGACCGGCCAGAGGATAGATCTTGCAGGGATCGACCTTCTCACCGATCTTCTCGATCAGGATCCGCACGTTGTTCCGCTGGGCTTCAAACAAGAAATAGGCGCCTGACTTGAGCCGATGCACCTTGTTCCACACTTCTTGCTCGCTCGGAGGATCAAGGCAGGCCGCTCCGATTCCCTCGGCCGGGATCGGATCGAGGATCGGCACCTTGTTGCGATCCTCGCGCTGGAGGTCTTCCTCAAGCCGTTGCGACTGCGACGGCAGAATCGGCCAGGCGAACGACCACCCCGTGGGATGTAGCGGTGATATGTTGCGGAAAACGTAATCCAGACCACACCCGAGATGCGTCGTCGAGATGACCGCCAGGAAGGCACCCGTCATCAGGCCGCGAACCCAGCGCGGGGTCATCGGGCTCCGGTGCCGCGCGGATTGGAACATGATCTTTTCCCCTCCTTGGGACGTGCGCGAACGCGCCGGGAGGCCCCGAGTGCCCCTCCGGCCCTCTGGCGCCGGGACCCGTGTGACCGATAATTGACCGATCGTTCCGGCGACTCTTTCTTACAATCTTCGCGACCGGTCCATGTGGTCTAGTTATCGTTCGGAATCGACTCGGGCTGTGAGGAATTTCCGGAATCCAGCGACAAATTCTCTTGACCTGACAGACCGTCGATTGCGGGGACGGAGTCGATCCCGTTCATCGCTCCTGTTTCGGCCGGTACATCAGGCGGACTTTGGTAGAGAAAAATCAGGCGGCATTGTCTCATGCACTCAGCAGATCGCCCTTGTCCCACACTGCATCCATCATGCGACTCCCCGAAAGAATTCCCCCGATTTCTCGTCGCTTCGGCTTTTCGCATCGGCTCCGCGATGAGAAAAGCCTTATCTACTTGCGGGTGAAACCCGCTACAATGTCACGCTGCAAGTCGGTTACTGGCATGTGGACCGGAATCGCCCTGGAGGGAACCGCGATGCCCGACCATCCGTTTGACTCGTCCTCCACCGACCCTCTCTCCGCGCTGGACGACTGGGAAGATTCGCTCCTGGAACGCTACCCCAAACCCGGAGCCAAGTCGACCTTTCGCGACTACGGTGCACACGTCCGGCCGGGGGTACGGGAGTTTTACCGGCTCAATCATACCTGCCAGACCGTGGACTTCGTGCGGGCGAAGAGGCGAGAGTTCCTGTCGAAAGACCGCCAGCGGATGGGCATCTGGGAGGCAATGGAGTATCTGAACACCCTGATCGACGACAGCGACCCCGACACCCAGCTCTCCCAGATCGAGCATCTCATGCAGACGGCCGAGGCGATCCGCGCCGACGGCCATCCTCGCTGGTTCATCCTCACCGGCTTGATCCACGATCTGGGCAAGATCCTCTGCCTCTGGGGCGAACCGCAATGGGCCGTCGTCGGCGACACCTTCCCCGTCGGCTGCCGATACTCCGAGAAGATCGTCTTCCACGAATTCTTCCAGCACAACCCTGACTGGAACATCCCGGAATACCAGACTGCAAGCGGCATCTACGAGCCCGGCTGCGGACTGGACCAGGTCTTGCTTTCCTGGGGCCACGACGAGTACCTCTACCACGTCGTCAAGGATTATCTCCCCGAGGAAGGCCTGGCGATGATCCGTTATCACTCGTTCTACCCGGCACACCGCGAGGGCGAGTACACCTACCTGATGAACGACCGCGACCGCTACCAGATGGAATGGGTCCGCAAGTTCAACCCCTACGACCTCTACTCCAAGGGTCACGAACCCCCGGACGTCCAGCAGCTCAAGCCCTATTATCAAGACCTGATCGCCGAGTTCTTCCCCGAGACGATCGCGTGGTGAGGCAACACCCCGATATCGAGCCAGGGCCGCTAGGAACTGGGGTCAAACACGCCTCTTCCTGCCGGCCCGATTGGCCGCTTCCCAACTTCTTTCGCTGCTAGACGATGGGTAGGTCAAGCCCCGTCGCCAGCTTCGTCGATCGATCAGGCGGCAATCGCTGAGCCTGCGCTCCGCCGGACTGGGAGTCGCCATCCCGGGGGCAAGGATGCTACAATCTTCTCATGGCCAACCCTTCGCCGGGCATCCTGACTCCCGCGGAACGGCGTGCTCGGCGCAACCGTGCGGTCCGTATCGCACGGCGGTTGGGATTTGTCGGCCGCGTCGAGTATCGGCACGTTTTCAGCCAGACCGGAGGCGCGCAGTATGGCAGGGGCAGGACGGCCAAGGAAGATCTGCTCACGGTCTATGCCGAAGCGTTCGACCGCGACGCCGATCCGGAGGACTTTTCCCTCGAAGCGATGATCGCCCACGAATGCGGCCATCAAATCCTGGCGCGGCACCCTCGGACAGCCAAGCGAGTTGCCGGCATATCCGCGGCGAGCGAGGAGGTTCTGTCGTCGCTTGTCGGCGCGATGATGTGTGACGCTGACGCCGACCGCGTCATGTTGTTCGCCAAGGCGACCGCCGAACTGCTTGAACGCGGCCAGAGTGCCGAGTCAGCAAACCGTCAGATTCAGGAATTATGGGATCTGTTGGAGGCGCTGTCATGATCGGAACAAAAAAACTCAGCGCGATTCGGAAGCAAATTGAAAAGGCGTTAGCTTCTCCTGGCGCGGACCCAATCAAGCGGCTGGAGCGGCAGATTGCGTCCGCTCAGCGCAAAGGCGACCGCACCGAGGTGATGGAAGGCCTCAAGCGATTCCTCGAATCGCCCCGGAAGCGGAAAAATCGCCAGCAGGGCGTTCGGGTGAAAACCCCCACGAGCTGAGGAGTGTCCCCCGTCTGACCGGCGTTCCGAGAGGGACTGATCCCGCCGGAATTGCGTATGATGTCCCCGGAACTCGCGTATCGTAAGCGGCCCCGCGAAAACCGGATCTGACCCCGCGAAGCCCTCCGCGGATCTGACCCCGCAGAGCCCCCCCAGATGTCGAGGACTGTCAGCCCCTTGGCCAGATCGCGGTCTGCCTCGCGCAGAATATGCGCGACTTCCTGGGCGGTCCTTCGCCTGCTCATGGGTCCCTCCGCGACTCAGTGTACCGGAGGACTCCCATTTCGGCTGGACCAATTTCCGGGGAGCAGGCCAGCTCGATTGCTGGGTGATTTTTCGGTCCTTACCGATCGCGAGGATGCCTCGGTAATCGTCCCCTGTCGCGAGGGGCTGCTCATTCCGGCGGATAGCGGAATCGCATTCCAACATGCCTTCGGCAGCTCGGAATACGAAGGCTGTCACATGAACATGATCGGGCTGATCAAGAGCAGTAGCGCGCTTCTGGCAACCTGGGACGGTGCTTGCGTCCGGCCCGCAATCAAGAGCACGCTCACCGCCGGCAAGTCTCACCGGCAGGAACTCAGAACGGAACTGTCGCTCAGGAAGAAGGCTCGTGCCGTGCGGCTCACGCCCCTGGGCAAGGGGAATTGGAACACGCTCGCCGCGGGTTATCGCCGGATCGCCGAGCAAAAAGGGCTGGCGGTCACACTCCAGGAGAAGATCCGCCGGAACCCTCACGCGGCGCGCCTGCTGGGTGCCGCGAATGTGAAGCTCTGGACCTGCCTGGAACGTCGAATGAGTGAGGACAGCACGCGCGTGGAACGGGTCAAAACCCACCGGACGTTCGACGAGGCGGCCCGGGTCGCCGAGCACCCGCGGCGGGATTTGGAGATCGACCGCTGCTTGTTCACAATCGGCGGATGGACCGAGGGGGGCTACGACTGCCGACACCCGGACGACCTCCCGGCGAACCCGGAATGCGGCGGAGACCAGGCGCTGGCCGGCGCGATCCGCCGCATTCAGGAACTCGGCCATATCGCATCGCTGCACGATACTTATCAAGATATGTACAAAGATGCTAAAAGCTGGGGCCCGGCGGTGATCCAGAAGCGGCCTGACGGTTCGCTGGCAGCGGGCGGCCGTTGGCTGGGCGGGAGGGCCTACCTGGTCTGTGCCGTCAAGCAGGTCGCGCTGGCCGGGCGCCCGCGGAACCTACCCGCCATCAAGGCTCGGTTCGGGCCGTTCAGCTACTTCATCGACACGACGTATGCGGTCGGGCCGCAGGAATGCTTCGACCCGAAGCACCCCCTCGACCGCGACGGCGACATGGCCTGGAAGATCAAGCTGAGCTACCTGGCGCGCCAGACGTTTGGGCTCTTCGGCAGCGAGTGCGGCCGGGAATGGGCCTTGCCGTACAGCGACTTCTTCGAGGGCCTGACCGGCGTGGCCGGCCGCGATTATCACAACCTGAAACCGGAGAGCTTGGGGGCCACGGTCATCCCGTTTTGGGAAATGGTCTACCACGACTGTCAGGTCTGCTACGGCAAGTACGGTTACGACAGCAGACGTGCCGCGAAATACGTGGCGCATCATCTCCTGGCAGCCCGTCCGCTGAACTACCATTCCATTCCCGATCATCTCTACTGGAAAGCCAAGCCAGCGCTCCGGCCTTCTGAGGATGATCGCGCTTGCTACACGAGGGCCGACCGGGGCTGGGCCGAGGGACTGCATCCGACCGATGTGTTTCTCAAGAACACGCAGGAGGTTCTCGGTCCGCTCAACCTGGCGACG
The DNA here is from genome assembly GCA_049966735.1 of Isosphaeraceae bacterium. GTDB lineage: Bacteria > Planctomycetota > Planctomycetia > Isosphaerales > Isosphaeraceae > Aquisphaera. Next base: position 8,062 of record JBMFUH010000037.1, on the reverse strand, counting down.
GCGCACAGCAGGCTCACGCACTTCGACTTTCTCAACGCGAATCGCAAGGTTCGGCGGGCAACGTACGGCGAGGGCGCGACCGCCACGATCGTGGTCGTGAACGACGGCGCCGGGGAAGTTGTGGTCGAGTCTCGACTGGGCGGCTCGGTGAAGCTGCCCCCGTGGGGATTTGTCGTCGACGGGCCGATGTTCGCCGCCTTTTACGCCAAATGCTGGAATGGCCGCGACTATCCCCAGGGAGCCTTGTTCACGCTCCGCGCCCAGGACGGCCACGATCTGTCAAAGGCCCGTCGGGTGCGGATCTTCCACGCTTTCGGAGATCCCCGGATTGACTGGCGAGGCTCGACCCACGAGGTGTCTCGGCAAGCGGTGGTCGAAGCCGCAGGATGAATCCGGGGCGTCCTTGGAAAAGCTCGAGGCGTCAATCCTCGTCCGGTTCTTCCACCTTCCACTCGTGGACGCCCGCGGCCCAGCCCTCGCGGAGCTGCACGGCCAGGCGCAGGGACGTGGTTTTGACGGGATCGAAGGCGACCTCGCTCCAGCCGTTCTTGACGACGGGATAGCCTCCGGAAGCGGCAAGAGGCTTCCAGACATCGCCGTCGCGGTACTGAAGCTGCCAGGACGCGGGGAACCGGCAGGCGCCTCGGCCCGTGTCGTCGAACCAGTAAACCCTGGAGCCTTTCACGGTCACGGGCGACTTCCAGGTGTACTGGGCCCACTCGGCGGTTCCCGAATGCGGCCACCAGTGGCAGAGTGCCGCGGGCTGTTCGCCGCTGCTCTTCGGTTCCAGCCCGTCGTTGATTCCCCAGGGCTGACAGTTGCCGCTGACGAATGACATGCTCACCTTTGCATGAGTTTCCGGCCCGCCGGCGGCCGGGGTGCGCGGGGCGACGGGAATCCAGACCTTCATCGGCCCGGCCTTGCGGTTGTCCCAGGCGTAATAGGGGATGGCGGTCACCGGGACCTGCGTGGAACGCGGAACGGCCTGGTAGAGCTTGTCAGACCAGTTCAGGTTGGCAGCCGTTGCCGCGAGGCCTTGCACCACGACCACTCCGCCGAGCAGGTCGCTTCGTTTCTCGGCCTTCAGCTCGGCGTTGGGAGGAAGATAGAGCGAGTCGAGTGCTTGCTCCTGATCACAGGCCTCCAGGCAGTAAACCAGAGGCCCGCGCTGGATCGCCAGCAGGCCCTGGTCGTCCTTGACATTGGGGTGGGCCGCGATGCGCTCTACCGGCATGGGCAGGTTCAGCTCGACGACGTCGCCCTTCTTCCATTCATGGCTCAGCACGAAATATCCCCGATCGATCGTCGGCCGTGTCACGGGCTCACCATTGATCGAGACCGTCGCGCCCTGGCACCAGCCCGGCACGCGGAGGCGCAGGTCGAACCGCGCGGGTTGGTCGAATCCAGGCTTGAGCGTGACCTTTCCGTCCCAGGGATAATCGGTTTGCACGTTCAACACGATCTTCTGCTCGCCGATGGTCGCCTTGGCCGTTCCCTGGATGTAGAGGTTCACCCACAAGGAATCATCGCCGACGGCGTAGGCATAGCCGCCGAGCGCGGCCAGCGTGCGGGCCACATTGGGGGGGCAGCAGGCACAGCCGAACCAGGGAGAACGGTGGTGGTTTCCTCGGCTCTCAAGTGGATTGACATAAAAGAATCGCTTGCCATCGAGCGAGACGCCGGCCAGCACGCCGTTATAGAGCGAGCGTTCGAAGACGTCGGCGAACCGGGAGTCGCCGTAGAGCAGGGCGAGGCGATGGTTCCACTGGGCCAGGGCGACCGAGGCGCACGTCTCCTGGTAGGCGGTGAGGTTGGGCAGGTCGTAGTCGTGGGTGAATCCCTCGTTCGAGGCGCTCGGTCCGATACCGCCTGTGATGTACATGTTGCGCAGGGTCGTGTTCTTCCAGACGCGGTTCAGCATCCTGAGCAAGGCCGGGTCGTGTGTTTCGCCGGCCACGTCGGTGGCCCCGCTGAGCAGATAGGCCGCACGCACGGCGTGGCCCTTGATGCTCCGGTGATCGCGGATCGGCACGTCGTCCTGCCAGTACGAGCCGTCGTAGCGGTCAAGCGGGGTGTGGTGCTCGGTGGCGAAGAACTTGCGGCCGCGATTCTCGATGAAGAAGCGGGCCAGGTCGAAGTAGCGTTTCCGGCCTGTCGCCCGCCAGAGTTTCACGAGTGCCAGCTCGAGTTCCGGATGGCCGGGATAGCCCAGTCGCTTGCCGGGTCCGAACGTCGCGTCGATATGATCGGCCAGCCGAGTGGCGACGTCGAGGAAGTTGGTCTTGTGGGTGGCGCGAAAGTGAGCCACGGCGGCCTCGATCAGGTGCCCCGCGCAGTACAGCTCGTGATTGTCGCGGAGGTTGGTCCAGCGCCGGCCCGGTTCCTTGACGATGTAGTAGCTGTCGAGATAACCGTCGTCGAGCTGGGCCGCGGCCAGCTTGGCCACAATGTCGTCGATGCGTTTCCGCAGCGCCGGATCGGGATGTGTCGCTAGTGAGTACGAAGCGGCCTCGAGCGCCTTGTAGACATCCGAGTCCATGAAGACAGGCCCCATGAACCCGCTGGTCGCCCGCCGCGCGGCCAGCTCCAGGTCCTTGATGTTGCCCGATTTCTCGAGCATGTCGAAATTCAACGGGATCGACACGGTGCGGTTTGCTTCCTGACGCGGGCTCCAGAAGGAATCGTGTATGCCGACGTCCGTGAAGGGGACCGCGCGAAGCTTGAAGAGCGGCTCGTCCGCCGCGGAGAGCGTCGCGATGCCGATCGTGAAGCACCAGGCCAGAGCCAGGAATCGTCTCATGAGAAGCCACCTTATCTTGAATGTGTCGTTCCGACGACGAGGACGCCGCGTCCCTTTTGCATCGTCCTGGAGATCGGTCCATAATGCAAGAGGCCGATGAGACGTCAGCTCAACCAATGAGGGGCTCCTTGATCTCGCGAGGTGAACATGACACGCGTCTTGTACACGAGGGCGGCGATGTTTCTTCTGGGGCTGGCCGCGGGGCCGACCCCCGCGGCCAGCCCAGAGGCGCCGGCAACAGGCGTCCGGGAGATCATCCTCGTCTTCAAGACTCATTTCGACATCGGCTACACCGACTTGGCGCGGAACATCGTGCGGAAGTACCGCACGACCATGATCGACAAGGCGCTCGACGTGGTGGATCGCAGCCGGAAACTGCCCCGAGAGCAGCAGTTCGTCTGGACGATTCCCGGCTGGCCGATGAGCAAGATACTCCAGGACTGGCCGGGCCAGACTGCCGAGCGAAGAGGTCGCATCCTCCAGGCTTTTCACGAGGGCCGGTTCGTGGTCCACGCCTTGCCGTTCACCACGCACACCGAACTGCTGGAACCGGAGGACCTGGTCCGTGGCCTGGAATATGCCTCCCGGGTGTCTCGCGAGGCCGGTCTGCCACTGCCCCGCGACGCGAAGATGACCGACGTTCCCAGCCACTCCTGGATCTTGCCGACCTTGCTCAAGCACGCGGGCGTCGACTTCCTCCACCTGGGCTGTAACGCCGCCAGCAGCTCGCCCGATCTGCCGATCCTCTTCCGGTGGGAGGGGCCCGACGGCTCGCGTCTGTTGACCTTCTATTCGAGCGGAGGCTACGGTACGAGCCTCATTCCCCCAGAAGGCTGGCCTTACCGGACCTGGCTGGCGCTCATCCACACCGGGGATAACCAGGGCCCGCCTGCTCCCGAGGATGTGAGTCGATTGCTCGCCGAGGCGAAACAGAAGCTCCCCGGCGTGCGCGTCCGCATCGGCCGGCTCTCCGACTTCGCCGATGCCATCGAGAAGGAGCACGCCGACATCCCGGTCGTGCGGGGAGATATGCCAGATACCTGGATCCATGGGCCGCTCTGCGATCCTGCCGGAGCCAAGCTGGCTCGAAGCGCGCGGCCGGACTGCGAGGTGGCTGAATCACTCATCACGCACCTCCGCATCTGGGGACTGTCCTTTCCCGACCCCAGGGGCGGGCTGACCGAGGCGCGCGAGCAAGGCTTGCTGTACGGCGAGCACACCTGGGGCGGCGCGCTGGCGTGGGCGACCCCCTACGGCAAGGGCCTGAACTGGTCTTACGGCGACGCCTGGAAAGCCGAGCGCGGGGCAGGGCGGTTCAACAGGCTGGAGGAATCGTGGGCCGAGCACACCCGGTACATCGAAACGGCCGCGGGAATCGTCCAGCCCATGCTCGACGCCTTGATGACGGCGCTGGCTCGATCGGTCCGCACGGCTGGCCCGCGCATCGTCGTCTTCAATCCGCTCCCTTGGCAACGCGACGGTGTCGTCCGGTTGAAGTTTACCGGGCCCGCCCCCGCTGCCTTGCGGCCGGCCGACGGTGGGCCCGCCGTGCCTGTCAGCAAAGAGGGAGATGCGATCGTCTTCCTCGCGCCAGTCATTCCCGCAACCGGCTACCGCACCTTCTCCTTCGCCAGTGCCGCCGACGTCCCCAGTACGCCTGGCGCCTCACTTCGGGACAACGTCCTCGAGAACGAATGGTTCAGGGTGACGCTCAATCCCGCTCGTGGTGGGATTCGCTCTCTGGTTGACAGGCGGGACGGCAGGGAACTGGTCGACCAGAGATCTGCCTATGCGCTCGGCCAGTATCTCTACGAGCGGTTTGACAGCGATCAGGTCGCCGCGTACGTGAGGGCCTATGTCAAGACCTCGGCCGAATGGGCCGCGGCGGAACTGGGCAAGCCGAAAATGTCCTCCGCGATGCAGGTCCCTTACCGGGCGGCTTCGCCCCGGCGCTTTGAGATCCATCTGGAACACTCGGCCGTAGCGGAGACGGTCACCTTTGAGAGCAAGCCGGGCGGAGGTATTCCTCACGGCCTGATCGTCAAGGTCCGTCTGTTCCGGCAAGCCCCCTATCTCGACCTCGAGGTCACCGTCAAGAACAAGCCCGCGGACGACTGGCCCGAGGCGGGATGGGTTTGTCTGCCGGCGAAGATCGACGGCGGCGCGCCCCGTTTCCGGATCGGCCGCCTCGGCGCGGTGGTTGACCCGGCACGCGACTTCGTGAGAGGGTCCAATCACAACCTGGGGGCAGTCAACACGGGCGTCGCGATGGTCGACGCGGGCGGTCGCGGCCTGGCCTTTTGCCCGCTCGATAGTCCCCTCGTGAGCCTGGATTCGCCAGGCATCTTCAAGTATGATCCCACGTTCATTCCGCGCAGGCCGCTTGCCTTCGTCAATCTCTTCAATAACCAGTGGACCACCAACTTCCGACTCTGGAACGAGGGGACGTGGACCTCGCGCGTCCGGATCTGGCCCGTGCGCGATGGCGATCTGGATCAGTCGCTGATCACGCCGGCACTCGAGGCGCGCTACCCCCTGATCGCCGCCGCGGCCCAGGGAGAGGGACAGGCCGGTCGCTTGCCCGTGGCGGAGCGCGGACTCGAGGCCACGCGCGCAGGCGTCTTGCCCTGCGCGTTCGGGCCCAATCCCGACGGCCCGGGAACCATCTTGAGGCTTTGGGAATATGCCGGCGAGTCCGGCCCTTGCCAGATTCATCTGCCGGCGGCGTTCCAGGTCAAGAGCGTTCAACCCGTCGATCTTCGAGGCCGTGCCAATGGCCTTAAAATGCATATGGATGCTCATGCCATCACTATTAATTTTCGTGCATTTGCTCCAGTGAGCTTGGTGATCGATCCGGGTTCATGATCGCTGGAGAAATCCTCGTTGGACTTCGAGTCAGCTCACTTGCTCGCCGCGGGAATTTCGTGAACCTCGGGCGGCTCAAGCTCGATACGCGCTCGCACGGCAGGACGCGTCGAGTCTCCGCAACCGAAACGCACCGGCCACTGGCCGACGGGCAGAGGCGTCTGGGCGGCTTTTCCGGATAGTGTTTTCGGTTCCTTGAGTGGCGGCCCGTAGAGGGTGGCCGGACCGGCGGCGGAGAAGACGAGGTACTGTCCTGGTTGCACGCTTCCCCGCCATTCGAATCGCCTTCCCCCAACCTCGACCCAGGGATCGTCCAGGTTGCCGGGCCCTCGGGCTTGAATCCAGACTCCGACGTGGGCCGGCCCTGGGCGGACGTTGACCGTCCACGCCTCAGACTTCTCATCGCGAGCGCCAAGCTCGTGCCAGGGTTCATAAATGACGCGCTGGAATGCTTGACGGCCGTCGCGCTCGACGAAGCGATATTCCTGGCGATGATCCAGCAATCGCTCGCGCTCCTCGGCAGTCTTCGCTCCGGCCAGTTCGGGACTGACGCGCAGCCGGGCCTTCATCTCCTCGGGAACCCTTCCGGAGAGCCGAAGCGTCTCGTAGCGGCGGATCAAGTCGAGGAGCGGGCCCGTGAACGGGTGCCGGGCTGCGGCCGCGGGCGAGACCTGATAGGACATCGATGAGTTGTAACCAATCGTTGCTCCCAGAATGTACTCATACTGATCCAGCGTGGCATTGGCGTCGTATCCGTAGTACCAGCCGACGTCCAGCGGCATCCCCTCCCGAGCGAGAGAAGCAAACCAGGGTGAGCGCTCGTCGAGATAGCCCTTCAGGTCGCCGTGGCCGTCGGCCGATGCGCTCCGGGCCATCAGATGCCAGGAATAATGGCTGAAACTGCTGGCCTGAAGGAGGATGTTCTTGTTCGCGAGCGCATCGTGGAACGCCTTGTGCAGCCGGGCGTTGTAGTACCAGTGGTCGCCTTGCAGCCGTTCGGAGCCGTCAAAATAGATCATGTCGATCTCGCAGGCGTTGGCGACGCGGGCGAAGTTGGCGGCGACCTCGGGCAAGAGCGACGTGTCCATGTCATACATGTGATAACCATACGATCGCACCAGGTGCGCGACGAGATCTCCCCGGGAGTGCTTCGCGGCCTTCGTGCCCAAGTAGCCCCGGCGGCAACCGGCGAAGCCGGGAGAGGAGTCTAGCGCGCGCTTCTGGTAGGAGATGAGCTCGTCACCGATCCGCAACACGGTTCCGGAGCCCTCGTACCCGCCGTCCTCGGCCGGGAAAGCCGCCGGGGGCCGCGCCGTGGGGAGGAACTGGGCGGACCTGTCGACGTCGGCAGCCAGCGTGGTTGTCGCGCCCAGGACGAGACGCCGATCGGGAACCGGGGTGAGGTAGGAATCGGGAGGATAGATCGAGGCGCACAAGAAATGCAGGCCGACGTGAATGCCAGCCTGATGGAACTTCTCGATCGTGCGTTTCAGACCGTCCAGGCCGTCCGGAAAGTGAGCCCGGTTGATCTCGTAGTGGCCGGTGCCGTGAGACCAGGATTCCTGTCCCAAGAGGACCATGGTGAAGCCGCCGCGGCGGGCGAGGGCCAGACCTTGCTCCAGCTCGGATTCATGAAAGTCGGTGAGAAACAGATAAGAGCGCTTGATTGCAGGCGCGACCTTGTTCCAGGCTCCGCCCAGACGCGGGCTGGGCATTCCGGCCAGGTGCTCGAACCGCTCGACGGTCTTCCAGAACTCGCTCGCCGGCGCCACGATCACGGCCCAGCGAGCCGGAGTGATCCCGTGTTCCTTCACGGTCGAGACAGTGAGCGAGTTCGCGGGATGAGCCCAGAAGAGCGAGCCGGGGTCCTCGAAATCCTCGAGTGGCACGACCGTTTCGCGGCCTCCGCGCTCGACCATGGCCTCGATCTGATCGACCAGGCAGGTCACCGTCCGGCCCGCGGGCAAGCCGTTGTAGTAGAGGCTGAGCGTGGTCACGTGATCGTAGTTCAATGTGTTGAGCGCGGGTGCCCTAAGGGTGAGCTGCCGCCAGCCCTTGAAATCGACGGGGATGTAATCGTCGCGATAGCCTCCTTTGCCGTCGTGAAGCTGGATCTTGAGTTGCTCCTTCTGGCCGTCGCCATGGGCCCAGACGCGGATGGCGCGACAGCCCGAGAGGTTGATCGGCGTTGGCAGCGGTCTGCCCTGAACGCTCCATCCGCCTGGCCTGGCGTCGGCCTTTGCCGTGAACCGCGCGGCAGAGCCGCCGACTTTCGATTCATTGGTTCGGGCGAATTCGTGGGAGCAGCCCGGCCGATCGGCCCGGTAGCTGGCGAGGGACGACGGGGAGGCGTTCACGTTTGGCTCCGCGGCCATCACCGCGGCGATCCACCGTTCG
>JBMFUH010000036.1:0-17384 GCA_049966735.1 Isosphaeraceae bacterium | reverse complement strand
CTCGCACCAGATGCGGCCCTTGTGTGCTTCAACCGTGGTTTTGCAGAAAGCCAAGCCGAGGCCCGTCGATCCCCTGGAGGAACCGTCCGTGGCGGCAAACTCCTGGAAGAGAGAGGGCAGGACCTCGGGCCGAATGCCAGCGCCGTTGTCACGGCAGCTAAAGACAACTTCCTGGCCCGTTTCCTCGGCGTGGGCATCCACCCAGACCTGAGCGCCCGGGCCGTTGTGCTTGATGGCGTTGGCGATCAGGTTGCAGAGAACGCGGCGCAGGAGTTCCCTATTGGCCCAAACCGGCGGGCAGTCTTCGTGCCGGCTGCCTACCGCGATGTGCTCGGTGTGGGCCGGCAGCGAAAAATCACCCACGGCCTCGTGCAACAGATCGCCGACCGAAATGCGTTCCATCACGGGGGCGCCTCGCTCCCGGACCCGTGCCAATTGCAGCAAATCGACGACGCTTCCCGCCATCCGGTGGGCCTGCCGGCGAATGCAAGTCAGGGCGTTGGCTACATTCGGGTCTTGCCTCAGAGCGGGCGTCTCCAAGAGGACATGCGCGAACGTGCTGATGCAGCCCAACGCATTCTTGAAATCGTGGGCCATGAACTGGGTTCCCCGACGGTTCGTCAGCTCTAGACGGACCAGGTCCTCATTCTGCTGCTTAAGTTGGCCCGCCTGTTCGGCCAGCGTGGCACGCAACAGCTCATTTCGTCGCAGCTCCTCCGCCAGGCGATCCCTTTGGAAAGTCAGAACCAGGCGGTGGTAGCCATAAAAAGTCGCAATCAGGGCTGCCACCAAGCCGAAAACAAGCCCCATCGGCAGATGCTCGAAGTTGAACGAATGGGCGATGGGACCCACAAAGCCTCGATGTGTGCCATGGTGCATGGCCGCGGCGATGCGCGGATCCAGATATTGGAAGATCTCCATCGAGATCGGATGGAGCACAAGGTATCCGGAGCAGAACCCAGCCAGAGCTTGCCAACCCAGGGTTCGCCAGCGGATACGGTATGTGGTCAACCCCCGCTCGCGCCCGTGTGCATCATCATTTCGTCCTTCCTGCGAGGCAATCTCAACTCGTGATCCAGACATTCTTTCCTCCTAACCCTCATGGCCGTTGCTGGCCAGTTCCAGGGTGGGAGATTTCTAAGGCGAACACGTCGCTCAGCAGACGATGCCTCCGGCCGTGCCCCATTCCTTGGCGATTGTCCATCGTGTGTGTTCGATCGCGGGCGTGACGGTGCCGTCGCGATCTTCATTCCTCTCGTAGCACAGCTTTTCATTTTGGCCAGGTACGATCCGTCCGGCAAGCGTTCAATTGGACACCTCTCGCCGAACGCCGTGCGTCAACCCGCCCCTACTACTAGCCGGGTTTGGACCACGCCTCCCGCCGGCTTGTTCATCGGCATCGACGGTCGGCTCGCGCTTCCCGGTCCGGGCATCCGGCGCTGCGCGGGGCGGACCTCGGCCCACCACTTCCAGATCGTGTAGACGGCCGGGCAGATCTAAGCCAGCAGGAACGATGCGACGACGACCATCGGGGCGGCGATGCGCTGATTCCACGACGGCCACGTCGCTTGGAGAATCCGCACAATCGATTGATCGGCGAGGACCCGCATAACCGATACTCAGTTCATAGCCCACCTACCCAAATGCGAACGTCGCGTCCAGGCCGCGCGATTCGGTATCCGCTGACCGGGGGAGATGTGATGATTCGACGCGGGCTACTCAGCCTCTGCGCGTCCTGTTCGATCGGCCTCTTCGGCTGCGCCCAGGTTGGAGGGCTGCCCGAGTATGCTGAAGTGGAGCGGAAGCTGCACTCCGCCGCCCATCACCACGCGGGCCCAGGATCCGTCCGTGCGCCGATGGCTGAGACTGTAAACACCCAGGAAGTGCCCGCGGAGCTTCTCGGCCCCCAGCCGGTCGACGTCTTCATCCGCCGGGCCCTGGAGGAGAATCGCCTCGTTCAAGCCGCCCGCTACAACGTTCTGGCCCTGAGGGCTCGCATCCCGCAGGTGACGTCGCTCGACAACCCGGTGGTCTCGAACACGATCTACCCGATTCCCTCGGTCGCGCCGCAGTACTCGCTGATGGGGTACAATCCCTACAACCTTTTGCTGGCGCAGCAATTTCCCTGGTTCGGCACGCTGAGGCTCCGAGGCCTCGCCGCCGAACAGGACGCGCAGGTCGCCCTGGCGGAGCTCTGCGCCGCCCAGCTCGAGGCGGTCGCCAGCGTCAAGCGGGCCTACTTCGACCTTCATTTCAACGAACGGGCCGAGCAGATCTTGCTGGACAATCGCCGATTGGCGGAAGACTTCCTGCGGATCACTCGCGCGCGCTACGAGACGACCAATGCTGGGCTACAGAACGTTCTACAGGCCGAGGTGGTCATCAGGGACCTGGACCGCGAACTGGTCCGGGTTCGGCAGGGCGTATCCGCGGCCCGAGCCGATCTGGCCCAGCAGCTTCACATCAGCCCGGAAGCTGACCTGCGAACATTGGTCAAGGTGGCTGTCGCGGACGCCCCCGCGCAGGTCGATCGCCTTTATCAACTGGCCGTGGTCGCTCGCCCCGAGTTACAGGGCCGCCTGGCCGCGATCGCCCGCGACGCCCGCGCGGTCGAACTGGCCCGCAAGCGGTTCTACCCCAACTGGTCGCTGGGATTCTCGTTCATGGACATGACCCGGCAAAATGCCATGTCGCCGACGGCTGGCGGCATGCCCAATGTCGGCATGTTCATCGGTTTCGATCTGCCGGTCTACCGGGCCAAGCTCCATGCCGGCGTGGCCGAGGCCCAGGCCCGCGCGGTCGCCGACGCCAAGCTCTACGAGGCCGAGCGCGACTCGGCCAACCGCGAGATCAAGGATCTCTTCACGCAGGTCCAGGCCCAGCGCAGCATCCTGGGATACTTCCAGACCGGCATTTTGCCCAAGGCCAAGGAAGCGCTCGATACAGCGACCAGCGGATATGAGACGGGACAACTCGTGGACTTCCCCACGCTCATCACATCCTGGCGCGAGGTGCTTCAGATCGAGCTCCAGATCGCCCAGGTCGAGTCGGAGCTGGGGAAGGCCCTGGCTTCGCTGGAACGGGCCGTGGGGACACAGATCAACCAGAGCCCGCCGGCGAACCCCAACATCCCGGCAGAAACGCCAAAGCCTCCGCCGCCACCGACATCACCAGCCCCGTTTGGCACGTCCCGTGCGGGTCCGGAAACGAAGCCAGAGGTGAAGACGTCGAACAATCTCCGGACTCAGTCAGTAGGAGGGGAATCATGAGATGTTGGTCCGTCGAGCGCATTGCGGGGCTCATTCTCCTGTTCCTCGGGGCGACGGGCACGTCCGCAACCCGGGCACAGATGGTGACGCCTGGCGCGGGCCGCTCCCTGGGAGGCTATGGCGCGGTAACAATCAGCCGGTATTATAGCAATGACATGAGCTCCTACATCCCTTACAGCGGTAGCAACTACATCACTTACCGCGGAGGCTATGCCGGGGGGCTGGGAGCTCCACCGATCTCCCGCCGCCTGCCCCAGACGCCGCTGGGCGGCTTCTCGATGCCCACCACGTCGATCGGAGGAACCTCGCTCACCGGAGGATTGACCTCCGGCGCGGGCGGCATGGGCGCCGCTGCGGGGCGCGGCGGCTACCTGCCCTTCGGTTACGAGGGAGGCATCGGGATAGGGGGCGGTATGATCGGGACGCCGATGACCCGGCAGGCGGGAATGGGACGGAAGCCCGCCGGGCCAGGATTCGGATCCCCGTTCCGGATGCCCCCGGACCTGCCAGGCGCGGCCGCCGGCATGCCAGCCATGGCACCGTAGGGATTCACGCGGAGACTACTGTTCAACCAGCCGTTTTCGCAATCGCTTTCGCACCGCCGGGCATTCTTCTCTGGCGCTTGACTGGGTCTCGAGGAAGCAGTTTACGGCTATAGTGGGCCCCCAAAGGTGGATCACTCAGGGCCACGTGTATTTGTTAAGCCTTTTCCCCTTTCAGCCCGCGTGAATCCCGGCCCGATGGACCTCGCCAGGGGCCCGGTAATCGACTGCGACCCCTGGTCGGTGTGGAAAATCTCTGGCCGGCCCCGTGACAACGCCTCGTCGAGGGCCTCCAGGCAGAACCGCCCCTCCAGCGTGTTCGACAGCCGCCACGAGAGCACGTACCGGCTGAACCAGTCGATCACCGCCGTGAGGTACATGAAGCGATTCATTATATAAATAAATGCAATATAATAACTCCAAACCTCGTTGACGTGGGTCAGCACCCGAGCGCGGAGCAAGTAGGGATAGGCCCGTGCGTCCGGCGCCGCCACAGTGGTCCGGGGCTTGGGGAAGATGGCTTCCAGGCCCATCAATGCCATGAGCCGCTGGGCCCGCTTGCGACTGACCGTCTCCCCAGAACGCGCCAACGAAACCGTCATCCGCCGGCTGCCGTGGAACGGCGTCCTCAAGAACTGCTGGTCGATCAACCGCATCAGGCGCGGGTTCTCCTCCGACTCGGTGGTCGGCGCGAGGTAGTAGCTCGATCGGTTCAGACCTATGAGTTCGCATTGTCTACGTATGCGCAGATGACGATCAGATGGTTCGATCAAGGACCGCTTGAGGTCAGCCGAAGCGGGCAACTTTTTTTTCAGCCACTCAACCTCCATCTTGAGCCGGCCGATCTGCTCGTAAAGCTCGGCCTGGATCGCCTGGCTCTCGTCGGGCTCATGGCGGCGGCCGTCGCGGAACAGCGATTCGATGCCATCCAGCAGTTGCTTCCTCCATTGGCTGATCTGGACGGAGTGGACCTGGAAGGCCCCTGACAGCTCGGCGAGGGCCCTGGTCTGCTTGGCGGCCTCCAGAGCGACCCGAGCCTTGAAGGCTGCCGAATGTCGCTTCTTTGTACCCGTCATGATGTTCCCCGGAATGGAAAAGTGATCTCTGATCAGTTCAACCTCCCGAGTGATCCAGTTTTAGGGGGCCACCACAGTCTCGCGGCCACAGACCAGGCCAGCGCCGGCATTGCCTAGCAGTCGGGAAGATGAGTAGACTTACATCGAAAGACGGTTGCTCGGGCTGAAGCAGCCTGGCGCTGTCGATTCCTTCACTTCCTGTTATCTTCCCGAGCGCCCTTGAGGTCTTTTCCATGGCACCCATCGCTGGCAAGAAGGCTTCGTCGACGACAGGCCGTGAAACTGGCCGTTCCCTTCGCATTGGTCGTCATCTTGCACGTATCGGGATTGTCTCGATCTGCTCCATGTTCCTCTCCTGTGGCAAGAGCGAGGACACCGCCGCGACAGCACCCACGAGCGCGGTGCCCGCTTCAACCCATTCCTCGAAGGCTCTCGAGGAAGGCAAGCGCGCGACGGATGGACGAGCCGAGACGACGAGGTCAGCGTCGGCAGACCAGCGACCAGGGCCTGCGCCGCATCCCCCCACCGCTGACTCCACGCCGCGGCCGCTCACCACTGCTCAGATCGTGGCCAGGGTCGATCCCTCGGTCGCCATCATCCGGGGCAAGCGGTCTTTGGGCACGGGGTTTCTCGTCCTGCCGGGTCTGCTGGCCACGAACGCACATGTCATCGAGGGCGAGGTGATCAAGAACCTGGAAGTCCGGTTTCCCTCGGCCAGCGAGGGCCAGAAGGGCCCGCTCGGCGCCGAGCTGGCCTTCCGGGACCCCAAGCGCGACCTCGCCCTCTTGCGGGTGAAGACCGACCTGCCGCCGCTGGATGTCGCCGAGTCTTACAAGTACCAGAAGGGCGACGATCTGCTGGTCATCGGCAACCCGGGCATGGGCGGCAAGCTCGTGCTCGAAAACGCGATCAACCGGGGCGTCATGAGCACCAAGACCACGATCGAGGGGCAGCCGTTCTACCAGCTTGGCATCGCGATCAACCCCGGCAACTCGGGCGGTCCGGTCATCGACATGTCGGCGAAGGTCATCGGCGTGGCCACGCGCAAGGCGTCTCAACTGGACGAGACCGCCTTCTGCATCCCGGTCGAGGACCTCCGCGCCGCGATGGCCAGGGTCGAAGAGAAGCCTGATGCGACTGTGACCGGAGCGACGCCCAAACCGGCCTCCGGGATCGACCTTCGCTATGGCTGGAAACCGGGCGAGACCTATGTCTACTCGGTGCACGTGTCGTACGAGGTGGGCAAGAACGTCGTGACTCTGGACGGCAGCAGCCTCTACAAGGTGAAATCGTCCGATCAGTCGGGTGTCTCGCTCACGCATCGGGGCTGGCTGATCACGCGGAAGCGAACCAAGGACCAGTCGTCGGGCTCGGACGTGAACATGCCCGGAGGGCCCACGACGACGGAGGTCAAGATGAACCCGCACGGCGACATCACCGGCGCGAAGGGAGCATTGCCGCTGCCTCTGCTCGGCGACCTCTCGCTGCTCTTGATCGAGCCCCTCCCCGAAGAGAAGCTCGCGCAGTGGGACGATGTCCAGACCGTCTCGCTGCTCGAGACGCGGAGCAGCGGCGGGGGAGCCACGCCGTTCCGCTTTGGCCGGCCCAGTCTGGCCGAACGGATCAGGGGGCCCCGGTTGGGCGGCAGGCTGCAATCGCGCATCGGCGCCGGCCCCAGAATGGGCGGCGGACCGCGTCTCGGCGCGGGCTCCCGGATCGGCGCACGCCGCGGCCTGCGCGGCGGCGTTCGGCAGGCGCCCGCTCCGGCCCCCCGCGAGACCAAGGTGATCGCCCACCCCGCCCAGGAACGATCCGAGTACGCGCTGGGAGCCACGTCGGGCAAAACCGTGTCGATCTCCAAGACATACGAGTTGAAATCGACGGAGACCGTGGGAGATGAGCCCAGCCTGCTCATCACGGGGCAGGGGACCTTCACCTTTGATACCGTCGCGGGCATTCCGGTCGGCCTCGAATTCAAGGCGAAGGTCGTGGAGAACTCGGAGAGCGTGACCCTCCGCGTCCCCATCCAGGTCTCGTGCAAGCTGCTGGAAGGCACCGAGCGCGAAAAAGCCCTGCGGTTCCCCGTCCTGCCTCCCACCGCGCTGAACCCACTCTCGGATTCGGATCTGACCGAGACGCTCGCCGACTTGAAATCGCTCGACAACGGCCGCCGGAGTAGGGCCGCCAACCGCCTTCGCGACGCCGCCCCGGTCCAGAACCGCCGGCCGGAGGTCGTCCAGGCGCTCCAGGCTTTGCTTACCGATCGCGACGGGTCCGTGAGAAATGCGGCGATCCAGGCGATTGGCGTCTGGGGTGATGCCTCGTCGGCACCTCTGCTCCTGGAGCACCTCAATGACGATCATTATGGCAGCCGGGGCGAGCTGTTCGAGGCGCTCGCGCGGATCGAGCCCGACGAGCGGATCGCCCGGGCGATGCTCCCCTGGCTGGCGAAGGACGCCGGGCAGGCGTCGCGCGTGCTCCGGGCCATGGGGTCGGCGGCCGAGCCGAGCTTGCTCGAATTCGTCGCCAGCGACGCCAGGCCCGAGAGCCGGGTCGAGGCCTGTCGGCTGCTCAAGGAGGTGGGCACGAGCCGCAGCCTGCCAGAACTCAAGGAGCTGGCCAGCAAAAGAGACAGCGAGGAGCTGGGCCGGGCCGCCGGAGACGTGGCGCGCCGCATCCGGGAGCGCTACCTCAAGGGGGCCGAGCTGACCGCGGTTCTCGAGGGATTGAGCTCGACCGACGTCAACCGCAGGCGGGACGCCGCACGCCGGCTGCTTTCGGCCACGCCGATCGAGGCGCGCCGCGACGAGGTTTCCAGGGTGCTCGTCAGTCGGCTGTCCGAACCCGACAACGAGACCCAGAGGCTGGTCATTCAGACCTTGGGGTCGTGGGGCGGCCCGGACGCCGCCCCGGCCCTGGCCAACCGGCTCAAGGATCCGTCCTTTCTCCCTTGGCGAGAAACTATCGAGACGCTGGGCAAGATTGGCCACGATCAAGCCTCGGCCGCGGCCATCGCTCGCTGGATCAAGCAGGACCGCGGTGTTGTCCTTCGCGCTCTGGAGGCAATCGGCCCGCCGGCCGAGCCCACGGCGATCGCGCTTGTGAAATCCGAGCAAGACTGGAGCACGCGCAGCGAGGTCTGCAAGCTGCTGGGGACGATCGGCTCGCAGACCTGCTTCCCCACGCTACAGGAGGCGACCAAGAATAAGAAAGATGGGTTCGTGGTCATGGCGGCCCAGGCGTCGCTCAAGAAGCTCCAGGGAGCACGTATGACCGACGCTGAGGTGCAAGCAACTCTGGATCGCCTGAAGTCGACCGATCCCAGCCAGCGCCGGGAAGCGGCGCACGGCCTGGCCGGGGCCGGCGTGGACCCCGCACATCGCGCCGCCATCGCCAAGGGACTGGCCGAGGCGCTGGCAGACCGGGAGGATAGCGTCCAGCGCGAGGCTCTGGGCGCACTCCGCGTCTGGGGTGACCGCTCCAGCGCCAAGGTTCTGGCTGAACGCTGCAAGGACAAGCAATGGAATCCCTGGCGCGACGGATTGACTATCCTGGCGCAGCTAGACCCAGGTCCGCGGACAGCCGAGGTGATGATCGAGCGGATGCCTGAAGACTCCGGCCACGTCACGCGGCTGCTCCACGAGCTAGGACCCGCTGCCGAGCCGGCGATCCTCCAGGCGATCCAGAGGGCGCCCGACCCGCGCGTTCGTGTTGAATCGTGCCGGGTTCTCGAGTCCATCGGCACCGAGGCCTGTCTCCCCGTGCTTCAAGCCGCCGCTGCCCGGATGGGCGAAGGCCAGGTGGGCTCCGCCGCCGAGGACGCCCTGCACGGCATCGCGGAAAGGGAATGAAGCAGACGGCCAATTTCCCATCCTCGACACCCGCCGTCCCGCGATGACCGAAGTGGCCCGTCGCGGGCTGTTCCACACCGAACGTTCGATCCGCGCCATGCTCGCCGCGGGCTGGTTCCCCCGGCTCACGTCGCTCAATCTGCACGCATCGGACACGATCGGCGACGCCGGGGCGGAGGTTCTCGCCTCGTACCGCGGCCCGACACGGCTGCGCAGGCTGATCCTGAGCATGGCGGACATCGGCGACAAGGGGGCACTGGCGCTTGCCGAGGCCCAATACGCCCCGCAACTCTGGACACTCTGGCTGCTGGGCAACAAAGCGATTTCGCCGGCCACGAGGCAGCTCTTGAGACAACGCCTGGGAGGCAGGGTCCATACCGAGGATTCCGGACCACGAAGAGACTGGCAATTCCATGCCCTTCTTCGCTGGTGATGCGCCACGCTTGCCATTCGTCGACGTGGCAATCAACCTCGGCCTCCACGTCGACACAGGGCGGAAGGGCCAGCCACTCGCGGGGACTTGCCTCTTCAATGACGGCCCCCTGTACTGTATTAATGATGAGTGAGCGGCACGGCGCACGCGGGGCGGGCACTCGAAGCAAGAGGGTCGAGCCCACTGGATCCATAAGACTACTCGGTTGCTTCCCTGAACTGAGGAGATTGCATGCCCTCGATTCTCGGCGAGCTTGACGTGGTGGCTCTGTCCCGCGTCCAGTTCGCGCTCACCATCATGTTTCATTACCTGTTTCCACCCTTGACCATCGGCCTGGGGGTAGTGCTGGTGTGGCTAGGTTTGCAGTTCGTCCGGACGGGAGACCTCCTGTACCGCCAGGCACAGAAGTTCTGGACGAAGATCTTCGCTCTGAACTTTGCCATGGGCGTGGCCAGCGGCATCGTGATGGAGTTCGAGTTCGGCACCAACTGGGCCGTGTACAGCGAGTTCGTGGGCGACGTCTTCGGCTCGGCGCTCGCCGCCGAGGGGATTTTCGCGTTCTTCCTGGAGAGCGGGTTCCTGGCCGTGCTCGTGTTTGGCTGGGACCGCGTCAGCCCGCGGATGCATTTCTTCAGCACCTGCATGGTGGCGTTCGGCAGCATCTTCTCGGCCGTCTGGATCGTGGTCGCCAATTCCTGGCAGCAGACACCGGCCGGGCATCACATCGTTCCTGTCTTCCGCAACGGCGTTCCCTGGGTGATCGACAGATTCCCCGTGCTCCGGGCGGAGATCGTTGACTTCTGGGGGCTCGTGTTCAACCCGACCAGCCTCATCCGGCTGGCCCACGTGCTGACCGGGGCATTCATCGTCGGTGGAGCGCTCGTGTGCAGCATCGGGGCCTGGTACTTGTTGAAAAACAGGCACGCCGAGTTCGCCCACCGCAGCCTGAGCGGAGGCTTGCTGGTCTTGACGATTGGGGCTTTCACCGCGCTAGCGACAGGGCACTTGCACGCGCGGATCACCTACGCCTACCAACCGGCCAAGATGGCCGCCTACGAGGGGCACTTCGTCACCGGCCCGGCCGGGTTGACGATCGTCGGCTGGCCCGACGCGCTCGCCGGCGTGACCCGATTCAAGCTGAGCATTCCGGGAGCATACGGGCTCTTGCTCAAGGATGATCCATCGGCCGCGGTCGTCGGGCTCGATCGGTTCCGACAGGAAGATCGTCCGCCGCTGGCCGTGCCGTTTCTCACATACCGGTTGATGGTCGGCGTCGGGACGTACCTCATCGTCCTGGCGGTCATTGGCGTCTATCACCGCTGGCGTGGAAGCCTGTTCGCGAAGCGCTGGCTGCTCTGGCTCTTCGTCGTCACGATTGTTCCGGCGGTCTTGGCCAATCACGCCGGCTGGGTGGCGGCCGAGGTCGGCCGGCAGCCGTGGGTCGTCCAGCCGCGGTTGCAATGGACCGGCGGCTCGCCCGGCCAGGGAGACATGGTCACCGATTCCGACGGCTACGCTCAGTACGACCCGGCCAGCGGCCTTCGAACCGAGAACGCCGTGAGCAGGGCAGTGACCGGAGGGCAGGTACTCTCCAGCATCATCGGCTTCGGCCTGGTGTACACCCTGCTGCTGGTCATCTGGTTTCGAGTCTTGCACCACAAGATTCAGGAGGGACCGGAACTACCGGGACCCGCGCGGGGGGAGACGGCTGAGCCGAAGGGTTTCTTCGACGTTGCCACCGAGAGGCCCACGAGGTCGCGAACCATGATCGAGCCCGATGAGCAGCCGGGACTGGGCGCGGAAGGAGGTGCACGATGACCGACCTGCTGACCTTCGCCGCGGCCGCTGGCTCGCCCGGCGAGATTCCGATCACCCACGACTTCCTGGTCGTCATCTGGTTCCTCCTGCTCGGCGTGCTGCTGGCCGGGTACGCGATCCTCGACGGCTTCGACCTCGGGGTGGGGATCCTCCACGCCTTTGTTCCCAAGGATGAGACCGAGCGGCGGCTGGCGATCAACGCCATCGGTCCCCTCTGGGACGGCAACGAAGTCTGGTTGGTGACCTTCGGCGGGGCCATGTTCGCCATGTTCCCGTACGCCTACGCGACGTTGTTCAGCGGATTCTATACCGGTTTCATGCTGCTCTTGGTGATGCTCATCTTCCGGGCGGCAAGCATCGAGATGCGGGGCAAGATGGCCTCCAGCGCGGGCCGGCGAGCCTGGGATTATGCCTTCTTCGCCGCCAGCGTGGGCGCCGCGTTCCTGTTTGGCGTGGCCGCCGGCAATGTCGTCCTGGGCGTTCCGCTGGACGAGCGCGGCACGATGACCTCCGGGATCCTCGATCATCTCAACCCCTACGCCCTCTTGACCGGCGCCACGACCGTGAGCGTCTTCGCCATGCACGGCGGTCTCTATTTGCATATGAAGATCGAGGGGGAATTCCAAGACCGGCTCGAGCGGGTGATCTGGACCTGCTTCGGCATCTTCCTCACGCTCTTCCTGATCCAGACGATGTGGACGCTGGTGGAAGTGCCGCGAGCGACGGCCAACTTCCGGACGTCGAAGTGGCTCTGGGTCGTGCCGATGGCCAACGTCTTGGCCGTGGCGAACATCCCGCGCTCGCTCTTCCGCAAGGAGCCGGCCGTCGCGTTCGTGAGCAGCAGTTTCAACATCTTCGCCTACGTCTTCCTGCTACTCACCGCGCTCTGGCCGGACATCGTGGTGGCCACTGACCCGGCCCACAGCCTGAGCCTCGCCGACGCCGCCAGCAGCGACAAGACCCTGATCATCGGCCTGATCGTCGTGGCCATCGGCATGCCTTTTGTCCTGGCCTACTCGAGCGTGGTCTACTGGACGTTCCGGGGCAAGGTCCGGCTGGAGCCGCATAGCTATTGAGAAACCAGGCAGCTCAGGCTGGCCGGTTCCTTGCGCCCCTGTCGCAAGATGGGTAAATGATCGACGAAACCGGCATGAAGCGCGTCTCGGACAAACCCAACTTTCCCTCACACACCCTTGCATGCGCTGGCCGGCTCGAGCGCGTGTCCAACGGATCGCTCCGGCACTCATTCGCCCGGGCTCGGGCCACGCGACGCGCACCCGTGCCCGGCGGCGAGCATGGATAGCGATTTCCGCACGACATAGTGAACATGAGGGGGGCGAAAAAGTGGCACTTTTCGGGGGGGGAGTACCACGAGCCCGCTCGATCGTCCGCGCCGCCGGCGCGTCGTTCCGATCTGCTTTCGGATAAAAGATTTAGAAAACTTGGCATCGCGCTGGCGGGCCGATTTTCCGGGGCAAAAAAGTGGCACTAGATGGCACTTTTTCGACGAAATTCCGGCATCCGTTCACTCGTGTACAAAGGCCGAATTCGCAGTGCGGCAATGCTGGTTCGTCCTGGACCTCCGGAACGCTCATCGATCGAGCCCCAACAGCAGCCGACATCCTCATCCTCCGTATGCGCGTTTGGGATTCCACTGCCCCTAATATTATTCTGCGATACGATTTGGGAACCCGACCCATCAACGTTTGGCGATTTCAGCCGATATCCATGCGATATAGAGACTTACGGCGAGAAAATTTTTCTAAATTCGCGCATTTTTCAGGGTTTGGGCGCGCAAGGCGGGACGAGAATGCAGTGTTTAACTATATTCTGACGAGGTCGACGCCGCAGTAGGTCGGACATTTCTGTCCGACCAGGACGGACAAGAATGTCTGTGCCACAGCGCGGCCGAGCCGCAACCCAAAGACGGTGCAGGGCCACGGATTGAACACGGATTGAACACGGATAAGATGCGTGGTCGCCATCATGGCTCCGCGCGGTCGATCACCCGGGGCCGCAACCCCAGAGCTTGCCACGGAATCGCTTGCGAAATCGTGTCCGGCGTACAAGATTCTCGAAGTTCGTAGTACAGCGGAAGGGCGCCGGCCAGCCTTGCCGATGGACTCGAGACCGCGACCAGTTGACCGGCACATCACGAGGATTCGGGATAAATTGCCTGAATTCACAAAACACCCTGTTCTCCTGGATTTCTTAATCTATCCAGCCTCATTGATCGAAACTGTTGAGGTAAGGGTAAAGCCCAAGTTCTGGCGTCTGGGCACGTGAATCGGCGGGCTTCGCGTTGACGGGACCGCAGGGATGGGTTATGGTTCGGCACCGGCGGGTCTGGCCATGCGCTCGCCGTGTTCGCGCGGCAAGGCTGGTCGGAGCGGGTTGCCTGGCAGGGCAGGGAGGCCCACGATGGCAATGATCACCGATGCATCCCTGGCCTTCGAAACCGAGGCCGAGGGGATTGCGTTTGCTCGGGAGGTGCTGCGGATCGAGGCGGAGGCGCTCGAGCGGGTCCGCCAGCGGATGGGCCCGGCGATCGCGCGGGCGGCCGACCTGATCTATCGCTCCTCCGGAAGCGTCATCGTCACCGGGATGGGCAAGGCAGGGCTGGTCGGCCAGAAGCTGGCCGCGACTCTGGCCTCGACCGGCACCCGGGCGTTTCACCTTCATCCGGCCGAGGCCGTGCATGGCGACCTGGGGCGAATCCGGGCAGATGACGTCGTGATCGCCCTGTCGCAGAGCGGCGAGACCGAGGAAGTCCTCCGGCTGATTCCCGCACTGCGGCGGCTGGGGGCGATCCTCGTCGCGATCACCGAGCGCTCGACCAGCTCGCTGGGCCTGGCGTCGGACCTCTGCATCGCGCTGGGGCCGGTCGTGGAAGCCTGTCCGTTGGGACTGGCCCCTTCCGCCAGCACGACCGCGCTCATGGCGGTGGGTGATGCCCTGGCCCTCTTGATCAGCCGGCAGCGCGGCTTTTCGCCCGAGGATTTCGCCCTCTATCATCCGGGCGGAAGTCTGGGGCGGAAGCTGACCCGCGTGGAAGACGTCATGCGGACGGGCAAGCAGATTCGCCGGGCTCATGTCGACGAGACGGTCCGCGACATCTTCGTCCGCCTGGCCGGCCCGCGCCGGCGCTCCGGCGCCTTGCTGATCGAGGACGACCAGACGCACCTGCTGGGCATCTTCACCGACAGCGATCTGGCCCGGCTCTTCGAGAGGCGCGGGGAGGCCGACCTGGACCGGCCGATCGGCGAGGTCATGACCGCCGACCCCAAGCGGGTGCGCGTCGGGGCGATGCTCAGCGACGCGGTCGAGCTGCTCCAGGCACACAAGATCAGCGAGCTGCCGGTCGTGGACCGGAGCAATCACCTGGTAGGTTTGATCGACGTGACCGACCTGATCGGGCTGGTCCCGTCCGAATTCGAGGAGTGAGCGCATGGGGCATCCGTCCTCAGCCGATCTGAATGCGCGGTGCGCGGAGATCGAGCTCTTGGCGGTCGATGTGGATGGCGTCCTGACCGATGGCGCCATCGTGATCGACGACCGGGGGGTGGAATCCAAGAACTTCCACGTCCGGGACGGCATGGCCTATTCGCTCTGGCATCGCGCGGGGAAGGTCTCGGCCATCCTTTCGGGGCGACGCGCCCTGGTCGTCGAGCGCCGGGCTGCCGAACTCAAGATCGGCCACGTCGCCCAGGGCCTGGGTCAGAAGGAGGAGACGTTTCACGCTCTCTTGGAAACGCTCGGGCTGAAGCCGCATCAGGCCTGCTTCGTGGGAGACGACCTCGTCGATCTGCCCGTGCTTCGAGCCGTCGGCCTGGCGGCCTGTCCGGCCGACGCGGTCGCCGAGGTGCGCCAGTCCGTTCATCTCGTCACCTCGGTGCCGGGAGGCAGGGGGGCGGTTCGTGAGGTTGTCGAAGTGATCCTCAAGGCGCAGGGGCTCTGGCATGGCCTTTGCGGCTCTTTCCTGATGCCAGCAAGGTGACCCGCTTTCATGCCCGGATAGGCGACGAAATCAAGGCAGGACGTGCGGGAACGAGTCGACCGCTGCCCCGGCCCGTCGTTGACGGCAGGCCCGGATCGGGAAACCGCCAGTGCTCAAGAAACTCCGCAAGATGGCAACGGTTCTCGCCCTGCTGATCGGGGCGTATCTGGGCTACGTGCGCGCCTTCAACGTGGTCGTCGGCCGGTTGACCGCGGCCCGCAGGTTCAACGACTTCAAGTTTGTCGTCCACGATTCCAAGTCCAAGGGCGAAGCCATCAAGCAGGCTCGCGAATCGTTCGGCCCCGATCACTGGACGGCCAAGGAAGATCTGCAATTACGATATTACAACGGCGAACGCGGTTTCTGGATGTACTCCCAGCACTACGACCGGATCATCAAGGAAGAGGGCGTGCAGTACGACGGCAAGCGGCTCCGGCTCACTCCCGCCGCCATCGTCTGGAAAAAGAAGAACGGCCGCAACACGTACACCGTCACCTCCGAGGTTGCCACCCTGGACTTCAACCAGCCCCTCTCGCTGAACCCGAAGCCGGACGCGGAACCGATGATCGTCAAGTACGCGCGGCTCGAGCGGAACGTCATGATCCGCGACGACAAGGGAACGCCCGCCGACAAGAGTGACGATATGATCATCGGCCCGCTGACCTATGTCGACTACGACGACGACAAGCTGCAAATCCGTAGCGACTCCGACGTGCTCGTCATTGATGTCGGTACGCGGATCAAGGGCGTCGGCATGGAGATTCAGCTCCGCCCCAAGTCGGAACCGGTTAGCGGCGGACGCAGCACGGGGTTCGAGGGCGCCCAGGCCGTAAGACTCTACAAGAACGTGGAGGTCGTCTTCCACGACATCGGCAAGACAGGGTTCCTGCCGGGCTCGGCGCGGACCAAGAAGACAGCCACGGGGAAGGTCGAGGTCAAGGCCCAGGTTGCTCCTCAGCAAGCCGACGAGGCCTCGGCCTCGGCCGAACCCGTGCCGCTGGACGTCCACTGCGACGGCCCGATGCTGGTGGAACTGCCCAAGCCGCGCCTGCCGGTCAAGGTCGGTCCGCCGGCACTCCCCGCCCCGACCATGGTTCACTTCACCCGCAACGTCGTCGTCCGCCGCGGCAAGCCAACCGAGCAACCCGACCGGCTCGAGTCCGACAACCTCGACCTGACCCTGGTCCAGGCCGAGAAACCGCCAGCGACCGAAGGCAAGACCGCCAGCGAAAGCAAGGAATCGCAGGGGGTGTTCGGCGACCTGACGCTCGACCGCGTGCACGCCACCGGCCACATGGTCTGGCTCCATCAACCCCTCCGAGGCGCGAAGATCCTCTGCAACGAGATGATCCACGAAGTGGCCTATCAGGGCAACCAGGACCGGACATACTTCCGCGTCGACACCTTGCGCAAGCACTGGCTTCTGGAGAAATATGATTTCACTGAAGAACGTCCGCAAGGCCAGAATGGACCGGTCCAGCGCAAGGCGGAATCGGTCACGTACGTCTGGGCCACGGATGCCACGCTCTTCGACACCGGCGGTGACATGGAGAGAGCCGCCCTCGTCGCCCGCGGGCCGGGACGCATGGAGACCTTTCCCGTTTCGCCCGATCCTGCCTCCGTCCGCGACGGCGTTCCCGCCGACCGGATCGTCACCTGGCAGGACATACTCTATCTCAAGAACGAAGTCCGCCCGCACACGGAGATCTCCGAGCGAGTGCTGACCCTCACCGGCAAGCCTTGGGTCTTTGATCGGGATCAGCAATCGTCGCTCCAGGCGGCATACAAGATCGTCGCCTGGCTCGAGCCGAAACCCGCGGCGGCAAAGAACGCGACCGCGCCCCCTCCGACTAACCCCGGCAACACACCTCCCAAGAAGCCTGACTCCGAAGACGGCGGCTACCAGATCAGACGCTTGCTGGCACTCAACGACGCCCATCTTGTGGCTCCATCGAAGAACCTCACCGCCCGGAATCGCCTCGACGTCAGCTTCGTGCAGGCGCCCAAGCCCGAAGTCGCCACGGGGAGTCCGGCGCCTGGCCTCGCGCCGAACTCGACGGCAGCCCCGGCCGCGTCCCCGGAAACCCAGGCGGCCAGCCAAGCCCCAGCAAAGGAGAAGCAGGAGCCGAACATGGTTGCCCTGGCCGACCTCGTTGAAGCCACGATCGTGGTCGACTCGAACCCCGACGCTCAGAACGCCAAGGGCAAGTCGACAGCCAAGGCCTCCGCCGCGGGCACTGCGGGCGATCCCAACTCGACCTACGAGGTGCGCGACGCGCGACTCTTCGGCAAGGTCAGCCTGCATCAGGATCCCTCGCCCGGCAAGACCAAGGGACAGGACGCCGCCGGCGAGGCCCTCATTCTGCACAACGAAGGACCGGGCAAGGCGATCTTCAAC
>JBMFUH010000035.1:8438-17418 GCA_049966735.1 Isosphaeraceae bacterium | reverse complement strand
CCCGACGTCGCGTTCATCGACCTGGCCGAGCAGATGCTGGAGATCGCCACCTACACGGGCGAGAAAAACCTGCTCCACGCCATCACCTTCAAGGTCTTCGAGCGCAAGCTCTACCGCGGCAGCATGGACCTCGCCGAACCGCGCGAGATCATTACCGGCGACGTGGACGGAGATGGCCGGGCCGACGTGGTCCTGATCGCCCATGACCGTGTTCTGGTTTACCGGCAAGATCCGGGAAAACCCGAGGCCAAGCCGACCCAGGCCGCTTCCCGGCCCGCGACAACTCGATGAACGGAGAATGCACGCGATGTCTCAACACACGGCAACGATTCATTGGAAACGAGAGACCGCCGACTTCGGCTATCAGAACTACAACCGCGAGCACGATTGGAAATTCGACGGCGGCGCCTTGGTGCGCGCCACCGCCGCGCCGGCCTATCTGGGCAACCCGCGGTATGTCGACCCGGAGGAGGCGTTCGTCGCCAGCCTGTCGAGCTGCCACATGCTCACCTTCCTGGCCGTCGCCTGCCGGAAGCGCTTTGTCGTGGACAGCTATGAGGACGAGGCCATCGGCTGGCTCGAGAAGGACCCCTCCGGAGGGATGGCCATCACCCGCGTCACCCTGCGGCCCTTGATCCGGTTCGGAGGCGACAAGACGCCAGGCGCGGAGGAGCTGGCCCAGATGCACGACCAGGCCCACCGCGCCTGCTTCATCGCCAACTCGGTGAAGACCGAGGTGACCGTGGAATCACGCTAGACCGATCGAGCCCGGGAAGGTTCGAGCTCGGGAACGTCACTTCGCGCCCAGGCTCAGCTTCCAGGCTGTCATGACGGCGGTGAGCTTGGACGAGACGTTGGCGAACGGGCCGCCGACGGCCATGGCCGCCGTGGCCTTCTCGCGCTCGCCGGCCAGCGCCAGCTCAAGCACGTGCGAAGCCTCGAAATGAAACCGCGCGTGCAGGTCGGAAACGGTCTTGTAGTGCTCGCTCATCTTCTCGGCAGCCGGACGCTCGCGCAGCCACTTGCCGAACTCGCAAAGACTATCCGGCCGGACCACTTCGACCGTGAAATCACTCTTGCCCGTGTTGATCGCCTGCCGCAAGTGCGATTTCCACCGCGCATGCGCCGCGATGGCCTTGTCGATGGGGTGCAATTCTTGCATGGCATGCTTCCTCGCGCGTGAATCTCCCGGACAATGAGAACTTCATCATTCTACCAGCAACCCTCCAAAAGAACATCCGTCAGGATGATTCCCGTCGATGCGTGATGGGACGCTCGCGCCCCCGGCCCGGCAGCCTTCGGCCTCGTGAGCAACGCTGTCTCTTTCTTGCCCCGCGGCGCAAAATGCGCAAGTATCGTAGGGTCCGCTGTGCGGACCAAATGCCCCGACCTATGCAGTAGGTCGGACATTCCTGTCCGACCGCGACGGACAAGAATGTCCGTCCTACAACGGAATTGACTCCGCGAGGCCCGATCGGGAGCGAATACCGGGAGGTTATTTCACGCCTATTCCCGATCCGGCATGCACGCCAAGGTTTGCAGATCGGGGAGGAGTTTCAGCCATGAAAACCATCGAGATCGGTGAGGCGACCAGTCCGCTCGCGGACTACGTTGCAGCGGTTCAATCGGAGCCTCTGGTGATAAGCGACCATGGGATACCCACCGCGGTGATCCTGCCTCTGTCCGACGTTGACCTTGAGGCCATCGCGCTGGGCACCAACCCCAGGTTCCTCGCCCTCATCGAACGTTCCCGTGCCCGTGCACAAACCGAAGGCACCATCCCCGCCGCCGAGATGCGCCGCCGGGTGCTGGAGAGCCCGTGAGGTCAGGCCGTGGTGATCGTTCTGACCGGGAGCCCGGAGCGCTCGTTCGGTTCTCTACCTTCGCGCCACGCTCGGAGTTTTAGGAAAGGAAATTGGTGTCGGTGACTCAATGTCGTGGAAAATCAAGTGATACTCTTTTCATCTCTGTTTGATCCATCGCTTCAAGGCATTACTACAAGTCAACGAGTTCCAGGTACTCCTCAAGCGATGGGTCGTCGTCCCTCAATTCTTCTGGACGGAACCTTACCACAGAAGACATGTACGAGACTTCATCAAACTTGCGACCCTTGATTTCGCACGAGTCACTGAACGACAACAGGGGGTGGCTGATCAGATTTCGATAGACGTATCGAGCATACTCAGCAGTCAGGGGAGGGCGATAATGACCACTGAAGTTCAGTTGAATCTCCTGTATCACGCCCGAATCATCGATCGCCAGGTGCCCCGCCCCGCCGACGGGGTGGCCGCCGGACAACGCGTGGTGGTGTTTCATTCCCAAGATGAGCCTACCCTCCGCATCGATGACGAAATTGACGCGACCCGTCCACATCTCCTTATTGTCAGACCCGAAGAATGGGGCGGGGTCCGTGGTGTAAAGTGGCCGAGTGATTCCCTCATCCTCGAGCACGGAGACATCCTGGTCGATCTTCACGCCGTGAGTTCGGGGCGGTGGTTGGGGTTTATACCGGATGAATCTGGCAATCTGCGAGCTTGTAAAGCAGTTGTACTTTCTCTGTCCAGCGCCCTCTTCTTCAGATAGACGCACTTTAGAATTATAAGCATCCTCATCTATAGGATTTCCGAAATAGTCCAACTTGAAGTTGTCCGCCACCCCCTTGCTGAAATGAAACACCAAATGAGGACTCGCATCCAAGGCCGGATGCCTAGCAAGTAATTCAACCACATAAACCACGGCTCTGTCGCAATGGTCGCGGTAGCGTATGCGGTAGTCAAAGCTTTGACAGAAGACCTCCGCCAACCTTCCAGAACGGCCGATTCGGAACATCCCTGCGGAAGCGACTCGCCCTCCCCGAACCAGCGAAGCATGTGAGCTTGTGTTGCCTCTGATGACACGAAGTCTGCCCGAGTCATCGACAACGAAAGAGTAGTACCCAGATTGCAGTGGAAGGTCTTCCCTGTAGGGCTGAAAGACAGGCACCGAAGTCCCGCTTCGCCCGCTTTTTGTCGCGAAGGTGACCGGGGGAGGGCCGGACAGCGTAAATAGACTTCGCTCCGCACCGAGATTTTCCATCAATACCGCCATCGATTATCGCTACCTTGCTGCGGAAGTCGACTTAACTGCAGGGCACAGAACTTATGGACTTCACGCTGCACGATAACCAGGAGATGGCAAGCCGGCAACACAGTCGACTGAAGCAAATTGGTGTCGGTTCACTCAACGTTGTGAAACACCAAGTGACACAAGTTTTCTTACGAGGCCGACTCAGATGTTGTCGATGTCTTGGCCCTGCTGCTTGCCTCGGCGATGGGACATGATCCGCTCCTTGATCGCCTCGATCCGCTTCGGCTTCGAGTCCTTGCTGCCCGCGTTTCCCAGGAACTGAGCCTGGACAGCTTTCAGGTCCTCTGCACTAAGACCGTTGAGCGTCTCTACCTCGCTGGCAATCCTGTCGGAGTCCAGGTCTTGCGCCCGGGACATGAGGTCCCCCAACTTTCGTAAGGCTTCCTCCTTTGTGAGCTTGACCTTGGAAGCTTTCGGAGCTGACTTGCGCGGGGCGGGAGCGCCAGGCTTTCGGCCCAGGACCCAATCGGGAAGCTCGCCCGTCTCCCGGTAGTGACTGGCCGCTCGAAGCAGCTCGGAAAGCTGGTCCAGGCTCAACTGGTTGAAGGGGGTGAGCGACGCCGCCAGCGCTTCTAGGCTCTTTGTCACGCTCTCGTCAGCTTTGGCGGTGATTCCCACTTCCCTAAGCGGAGGCAGAAGCAAGAGGAGGAACTGCTGAAGGTTGGAGACGAGCATTGGGGATCTCCTCGCGAATCTGGTCTGCAAGGGCATGGTAGCGGCATTCGTGCACAGGATCGAGAGCGGCAAAGCGCCCCTGAACATTGGCATGCTCGCGAATGATCTCGTCAAACAGGCGAACGTCGTCGCCCCAGGCGCTTCGGCAGTCATCCTTGAGTCCGTTCCACAGCACTTGCGCGCGTGCTATGAGCTTGGTCCTCGGGTTCGCCTTGTTACCGACGACGCCCAGCACGTCAAGCTCCCTGCAAACCTCCGCCTGGAACTTCCTCAACCATTTAAGAATACGCGGGATCGCGTCAATGGAGGTTTGCTCGAGCAGAACGGGAATCAATACGTAATCAGAGGCCGCCAGAGCGTTGACGCACCCGGTGGTTAATCGGGGTGGGCAATCGATGAGGACGACGTCGTAGTGATCGCGCAGCTCGCGGGAGTGGAGCGCCCTACGAAGACGGTGCCGAACGTCATCCTGGGAAAGCCCGGAACACCATCTGGTCATGAGCTGGTTTTCAATGTCTCCAAGCGTCTCATTGACGGGTGCGAGGTAGAGCTGGCCGTCGCCGACATCCGCACTGAGCGGCGTAACGCACAAATTGAGTGCCGCCAGATCGCCACCGTTCTCAAGAAGTGCGTTTAGATAGCGACTCGTTCGACGGACCTGGTCGCCTTCTTGCGGTGTGAGGCAAAGGCTCGAGAGCGAGTTTTGATAGTCGAGGTCCAGCATGAGGACTCTCAGGCCCATCCTGGCGAGGGTGGCTCCCAGGTTCGCGGTGATGGTCGTCTTGCCGACGCCGCCCTTGAGGTTCGCCGTGGAGATGATGGCCGTCCGCCGTTGCGTGAGGGGCAGGAAGGGGACCGAATCGCCATTGGGTGAGTTCAGCCAGAGCTTGCCGTCCGACTTCGCGATCGTGTCAAGCTGCTCGGAGTATCTGCGGGCGACGCTCTCGGCCTGGTCCCGGATCTTCTTCTCCCGCTTCAGCCTCTGTCGAATGTTGAGGTTCTCGGTCGTCACCCGCTCGCAGACCGCGGAAAGCTCGACGATCTGGTCCTTGAGCTCGGCGATGCGGCCCTCCTGGTGGTCCAGTGAAGGAGGAGATTTCGTCCCGACGTCCGTAATGCCCACGACCGGCCTGGTCGACCGACGAACGAAGAACATCAGAAGAACGCCGACCCCGATCCCCAGCAGAAGGGGAATTGCACCAGCCTGAATGGATCGCGGTAACAGATTGGCCAGTTCAGAAAGGTCCATGGTCTGTCAGCTCCATGTTGATCGCTCATCGACGAACTTCAAAGTATACATGGCGCCATTGCCGATTCGACAGCACAATTCGCGACATCAGTGCAGCCATCAAGGCATGCTAACGCGCGGGTTGGCGGATGGAAAGGACTCGCTGGCGCGCTTTTCTTCCAGGATTGCGTCTCGTCGAAATGGGACATCAAGCGCCGGAAAACGCTGCTCCGCCGCGAGAACCCTCGTCGGCAGCGGAACCGGAAAACCCTTCCCGGATTCTTCCCAAAAATGTGCTTCAAAGCCGATTTTGTAACGCAGACTGAGAATAGGGAAATCCAGGACCGGGAAGCCGCCTTGCAACCACCGCCCGACAACATCCATGCGTGCTCGATTCACTTCTCCAGGCGCGGAACAGACCACAACACCCTCCCCTTTCCCGCCTCGCGTACGCCAGTGTACAGATGCGGGAATTTCTTCGAAAAAGTGCCACTTAGTGCCATTTTTTAAGGCCCCAGTCGCCCGGCTCAGGCGCGCGGTCTTGCTCCATAACATATTGCAAAACAACTACTTCAGAGTTCGCGCTCTGATCGGCTGGCCGGTCAAGAGGGTCGTGGCACTCCCCCCCCCCGAAAAGTGCCACTTTTCGGCCGGCCTCTTGTACACTCTATCCAGCACGCCAAGGCGCTGCCGGCTCTCGATCCGAGCCGCTGGAATTTTCCCGACAAAAGTCTCAAGTTCCCCGGCCGGTTCTGCCGATGAAGGGGTCGATAGGGATTTTGCCGGTTTTGCCGGTCGCGACCAGAACGCCGATCAGAAGGATCTCACGGATGGCACGCAGCGCTCAACGTTCGCCTCGGATGGGAGTGGGTTACCTTGCCGCCACCGGCATGCTGGTGCTGGCGGTCCTCTTCCCGATCGGACTCATGATCTTCAACCCCACACTCATGTTCAAGCGCGGCTGGGAACAGTATGTGGGCACGGCCATCTACTTCTGGGCGGTCCTCACGCTCTCGCGTGAGCTGCTGGGGCTTTGGCGGAACGAGCAGGCCTTCGCGGACGCCCCCAGGCTGCTCCAGTACCTGGGCGGCATGCTCCGACGCAACGGTGGCGGGCAGGCTTCGCCCTCGGCCGACGCTGGGGCGCTGGCCTCGGCCGTCTCCAGCGACGGACGGATCCTCCACGTTCGGGTCCGCCAGCTCGTCGCCTACCTGCGTGAGACCCATGCGCCGTCGGCCGCCCAGCTCATGGAGGTCAACCGCGAGGCGTCCGGGCTCGACCAGGAAAACATGGCCGGCCGGTTCACCCTCACCCGGTACATCCTCTATCTATTGCCCGTGATCGGCTTCATCGGCACGGTGGAAGGGATCTCGCGAGCCCTCATGAACATCAGCGTGGTCTTGCCTCTGGTCAAGGACCTCGATGCGTTTCTGAGCAACCTGACCGGAGTCACCTCGGCGTTGCAGATCGCCTTTGACAGCACGCTCTTGGCCCTCTTCCTGAGCGCGGCGCTGATGCTGGTGCAGACGCTCGTCTATCGCAAATCGGAGGCCCTGCTGGCCCGGGTCGACGGTTGGGTCGTGGAGTACGTGCTGCCCGGCGTCGGCACGAGAGACCCGATGACCGATCGGATCGACGAGATCATCGGACCGCACATGGACCGGATCCGCGCTGAGCTGGCGACCATCCTGACTCCCGCGGCGCAGGCGCTGGCCGCCGAGGCGGAGAAGATCGGCCAGAGTCTGAAGGCGCCGGTGGCCCAGCTCACGGCGTCCCTGGATCGGTTCCCGGCCTCGATGGCCGCCTTCCAGCAAGGCGCCGCGGCCATCCAGCAGGGTGCGGGGGCGCTCAGCCGGCTGGGCGACGAGCTGGGCATGCTGGAAACGGCCGGTGACTCGCTGCGGCGGGGTGCGGCATCGCTGTCGCGCATCGAGACGGCTCTGGTCCATTCGGCCGAGGCCGATCCGCAGCTCGAGGAGATCAAGCTGGGTCTGGACCGGGCCACGCTGGCGATCGAAAGCCTGTCCAGCTCGTGGTCCTCGGCCTACGAGAAGACCAGCCGGACCACCCAGGAACAGCTTGCCCGCACGATGAGCAGCCTGAAGGACGCCTTGGAGCTGATCAACGTGAGCATGGAGCAGGGCAATTCACTTTACCGCAACATCGTCAAGAAGATGTTTGACGAGCGCGCGGCCGGAACCGGAGCGCGAACCGATTCGGTCCGGGCCGCGTGAGGGCGCGCAGGCGAGTGGAGGTACCGGTCGGGTTGAAGCGAGGAGCGGTTCATGAGGCGGAATCGACGAGGCGGAGGGGGCGGCCTGGAGTTTGGCAGCTCGGGCGAGGATTCATTCGTCGCCGTCGTGGTGACGAAGCTGACCGGGGCGCTCTTGTTCATCTTGTTGCTCACGATGGTGATCATGGCCCTTTTGCCCAAGGCGGTCGACCTGGCGCCGGCGGGGGGCGACGACGTCCGGGCCGGCGCTGAAACACCGCCGGAGCCTCTGGCCATCACCACTCCCGAGGCTCTTCCCGAGGCCATCGCCGGCCGGCCCTACACCGTGGCCCTGGCCGCCACGGGAGGGCGGGGACCGCTCCACTGGACGTTGGCTGGAACCCTGCCGGAAGGCTTGAGGTTCGATTCCGCCTCGGGCGTCTTGCAGGGTACTCCGAGCAAGGGCACGCCCCAGCCGCTGGCGCTGTCGGTCCGGGTGAGCGATGGGACCGAGATGGCCAGTGCGCCCGTCCGGCTGCTGGTCTATCAGAGCGACCGTCCGCTGGTCACGCCCGCCTGGTGGAAGCCCGGGATTCCACCGGTCCCCTGGAGAGCCTGGCTGGACCAGGGGGTAGGATTTCTCGTCCTCTGGCTGGTGCATCTTGTGGGGATGAACACGCTGAGCAATCTGGAACGCTCCAGCGGCGCGGAGGCGGTCGATCTCGAGGCGGGAGATGCGGCGGGGCTGGTCGTCCGCGGGCGATTCGCGGCGTACCGCATGCTGTTTCGCCTGAGTACGCTCCTGGCGATGGTTGCACTGGGCGTCTGGCTTTGGGCGGCAAGGTAGAGCGGGGCGAGGTCAGCGCCCAGCGCTGTCCGTTCTCACGTGCGGCGACGTATCTGTTCGCCGCGCTGGCAATCTGGCTCCTCTCCGCCGCTCCAGCCTCCGCCCAATACACGTGGACTATCAACAAGCCTGTCACCGGCAACTCGTACCCGACTAGCAACATTTCTATAGATGTGAGCGTTTCCTGGATCACCCAGATGTCAACCGTCGTCGCAAGCGTTGACATTGAGATTTGGGTTAACGGCACGAAAATCGTACCCGGGACCGTCGGCCCTATGAGGTCGAAAACCACCACGGACGCCGGGACATCAACCTTCAACCAAGACGGGCGCGGTGTCGGTGCCCTCTCGGTTCCACGGCAACTTGGCAACCGTGAAATTCATAGCCAAGGACGTCCTCGGCAACGTGCTCTCGACGAACGGCGACACCTGGATAATCCTGACTCAGTGAGCGAGGGCCCGGGGCCGCGAAGCTTGGGCGGCTTCGGGTCCCTCGGTGGGCCTCCACATCCCTTGACGTGACCGTGTACTGGATCTCGTATCCCAGAGACCCTTCCCCACTGTTGTGGCGGGCGGCGCCTCCTGCCCGCCGTCCCCATGTTCCCGGGCGACACCACGGAATCCTCGAGGGGTCCTGAACTTGGTGGGTCCACTCTGGGCGCGAAAACCGCTATGATGAAGAGAAGGCAACCTGAGAGGGACGGACGTGCGCGCCTTTCCATCCTGGGCGCGGCTGCTCCGGCCACTTCACCGAGGAGTAAACGCGATGTCTCGCATCCGAGTCACTCTCATCATGGCGGGTCTGGTCGTCTTGATGGCGGCCGTGGTCCTGAACACCCAGGCCCAGCCGCCTGCTGCGGGCCCAGGGGGCCGAGGCGCGGGAGGGCGTGGCG
>JBMFUH010000035.1:0-8338 GCA_049966735.1 Isosphaeraceae bacterium | reverse complement strand
GGCGGCTTCGGCAACAATCTCCTGTCGCTAGCGAATAATGAGGTCGCGCAGAAAGAAATCAAGATGACGGATCGCCAGAAAGCGGCGGTCAAGAAGCTCTCCGACGATCAGCGCACGAAGAGCCGTGATGCCATGCAGAAGATGCGTCAGCAAACCGGCGTGGTGCAGAATCAGGCCGCGCAGCAGGCGCAGATGCAAACACGATTCATGATCCAGCAGCAGGCCAACGCGGCAGCGGCCGCCTCGGCTCTCAGCCCCTACAATCCTATGGGCCAGGCCTTGGTCAATGGCGGCTACGGCTTCCAACCGCAGTTGCAGATGGCTGGTGGACAATTCGTGGGAGGCCAGCCCCAGGTCAACCCCCTGATGCAGCAGCAGGTGGCCCAAGCCCAGGGACGGATGGCGGCCAATGCGGTTCAGCAGCAGAGCAGGATGATGATGCGTCAGGCCATGCAACAGATGCAGCAGGCGGCCGACAATGAGCTTGCTCGGATTCTGGACAAAAACCAGATGCGGCGGCTCAGGGAAATTCAGCTTCAGCAGGAGGGCCCGCGAGCGGTGCTCCGGGAAGACGTGGCCCAGAAGCTGGAAATCAACCAGGAGCAAGCGGCCGAGATCCAGCAGGCCTTGAGCCAGGCCGGTCAGGAACGCGGCCAGCTCATGAGACAGAACTTCCAGTACATGAGATCCCTGATGCCCAATCCCCCCGGCGGGAATGCCCAGGGAGGTCCCGGGGGCCAGGCGAACCCGTTTGCCCGGGGCGGCAGGGGTGGTCAGGGCGCCCAGGCACAAGGAGGCTTCGGCGGGCAAGGTGGTAACGGCGGGCAAGGTGGGCAAGCCGGCCAGGGACGCTTTGGTGGGCAAGGGGGCTTTGGCGGTCAAGCTGCACCAGGTAACCAGGCCGGGCAGGGCGGACAAACTGGCCAGGGCGGACAGGCCGGTCAAGCGGCGGCGGCGGCAGCAGCAGCACGCGCTGCCCGACGTGATGCCATGCAGAAGATCATGGAGAAGCCGGAGGTGAAGGCGAAGATGCAGGAGTTCCAGGACGCTCAGGCCGAGCTTCGCCAGAAGGAGTACGCCATGGTCTTCAAGGCCATGGATCGCCGCCAGGTTTCAGCCTTCAAGAAGATGCTGGGCAAGCCGTTCGACGTGGACTCGCTGAGGCGAGGCTTCTTCAGAGGCCCGGCCAACAACGGACCGGGAGGAGCAACCAATACCGCAGCCAACTCGTCGACCACGAAGACTGATAGCTCGACCGCGACCGGAACGACCCCGGCGGCAACAGCCCCACGGCGTCGGAGCCTCCGCGAGCGACGGGGGCTGGCCCCATCATCCTCGACCAATTCGCCAAACTAGCACTCTGTCTCAGTCTGACCTTCCGTGAATTGGCTGTTCCCCGTATAAGGTTACCTCACCACCACGCGCTGGTTCTTCAACCGGCGTCTGGTGGTGTATGCATTTATCTTGCCTTGGCAGCGGCAAAGGGGCCAAACCGCTGCCCAGTATACCGGAGGGAACCGGGTCATGCGTCCTCGCCAAGGATGGCTTGTCCTGCCAGCACTGCTCGGGCTGACCGCTCTCTACTTCGGACTTTTATCCGGCGCAAGGGTGCGGGGGGAAGATTGGGTACTGCCCGACAATCGAATCGGTATTCGAACGGCACCCTTGCTCTTGCTGTCCCGGCCCGACGTGCAGACTGATCTCCAGCTTCAGCGCTCGCAGATTCTCGGCGCTCAGAGCGCCATCGAAGACCTGACCCGGCGAGGCCTTGCAGTCCGAGGCAAGACCGGGCCGGCCGCGATCGCCGAGCGCAGGAAAATCGACGAGGCTCAGCTCGAATGGCTGGGCAAGAACCTCACCGGCAGGCAGCTCATCCGGCTTCGTCAGATCGAATTTCAGTGGGAGGGGGCCGGAGCGATGCTCAGCCATCCTCGGGTTCCCGAATATCTCAAGCTGAAACCAGAACAGCAGCAAGCCCTGGCACGACTCATCTCCCAGCGCAACGCCGTCCGCTTGCGGGGCGGCCTCGCGGCCCGTGATGAGCCGGCCTTCAACCAGAAGGTTCAAGCCGTTCTTACGGAGAGCCAGCGGGAGCTCTGGGCAAACCTCCTGGGATCTCCCGTTCGGTTCGCCGCGACGAACCCGCCAGCCCGGACACGCGACGAGGCAACCCAGCGGGCCAGTCATGCCGAGGAGCAGCGCTGACGGCTCAGTCTCGCGCCGATGCTCCAGGGTCTTTATCTGGTTCCCCTGATCCGGATCGCCCGGCTGGCTCGCGGCGAAACCGGAAGTCACAAAATGGGGCGCCTTCCATCAGCGTCTGGGTCCGGGTGAGCTGGATCTCGGGGCTGAACCCCTGAGCCAGGGCGAAATCGCGCTGGCACGACAGGCTGCCGCCGAGATCGGCCAAACCCAGCGCCCGGTACATCTCGGCGTACCGGCAACGGACCACATTGAACGACAGCTTTTCGGACGTCTGTTCGAGCACCTCGATTTCCAGGGCGTCGTTCTCGCGCCAGCGATCGAGCGTCTGGGCGAAGGCTTCCAGGCTCTGCTGGCCCAGCGCCCGCGCCAGCTCGGCCCCGCCCTGCCGGGCAAGCTCCGAGATCACCCCGCGGACGATTGCCAAGGTTCGTTCCTGGCCCAGCTCACTGGCAAAGGCCCGTATCAGCGGCCCGACAATCCGGGCCTCAACCTCCCGCTGGTGCAGCAAGCTGAGCCTCGGTCGCTCTTTGCTCATCGGTCTCCCCTTCACATCAGACCGGCTCAAGTCCGCCCTCGCTGGAAACGGAAACAGCGACCCGCCGGTTTGGACACGTCCATCGTAACATCTTCAGGAGATATGAAGAAACCGTGAAGATTGGCTTGCTGCCCCGTTTTACCGGCGCTTCCGAGCCTCTTGGGGTGCTCGTTTCGATCCTCGTTATCGATACAGCCGTTCATCCGAGCGCGACCCGCAAGGCTTGCCCAGCCGTTGCGAAACCACCTCCTTTCTTCTCAGTGGCTCGTTGAATCTCATCGCGCGAAAGTGTGACATTGTGTGACATGGCCTGGTCCGTCGCCTCACACTCCCGAAAATCTCGCTCAGAGTGTGACATTGTGTGACATGGCCTGGTCCGTCGCCTCACAGTCTCGAGAAACGCTCGTCCAGAAGTGTGACATTCCGTGATGTTGTCCAGTATTGGCCCGGATTCTTTTAGACACCGTCTCGACATCGAACCACCGCGCGTCGGGAAAGCTCGCCGGTCGGCCGGGTGCTTGGCCCAGCCGCGCACCCTTCACGAAGAATGCGAAGAAACCGTGAAGATTGGCTTCGTTCCGCGCGCCAATTTTAGACATTCTTGAGTATAACAACTGATTCACCAAGTGCTTATGGAAATTGGCCCTTGGCTTCGTTCTGGCGCGTTTTTCGCGCGCTTTCAGGAAGGTATGTCGATCCTGCCCTCGCTGGCGGCCTTGTTGATAGAGCGTTTTTCCCTTGCAGGGCACACAGCCGCCGAGGCAAACGACCACGATCGACCTTCTGCCCCCGAGGGAGAAGGAGGAGAAAAGTCGCCCAATCGGCAACTCAAAGGAAAGCCGCTCTAGGTCCCTGATGCATCATCGCCCAAGCAACCGACCCTTTGCGCGCAACCCTCGAAGCCAACACAGCCGGCGAAATCGCGCCCGGTCCCCGAATGTGTCGATTGCCTCGATGCTCCCGGGCGGCCTCGCCCGCCAGCGCTCGGCAATCGGAGAACGGAATTCATTCCGTTCTACCGAAGCGCGGGACGGGAGGTTATTTCACGCCCGTTC
The DNA here is from genome assembly GCA_049966735.1 of Isosphaeraceae bacterium. GTDB lineage: Bacteria > Planctomycetota > Planctomycetia > Isosphaerales > Isosphaeraceae > Aquisphaera. The sequence continues at coordinate 4,543 of JBMFUH010000035.1, read as the reverse complement.
CTGATCCGCGACCGATTTGCCAAAGAGCGACGGACTACTCCACCTGGAGTATGCGGAACGCTTTTGCATAATGATTCATATTTTCCAGACATTCCAAACATTTTTCCAATCCCCAACCCTCCCATCCCTCATAACTCCAAATCCTATTCTTACTCCTACCCTCGCTCCGAAGTCACGCCCTGACGTCGGCGCGATGGGAGCCTCTCGCCAAGGCGCAAAGCTCGCCCAGTGCTCAATCGGTGACCAGCCCTTCCCGAAACAGTTGCAGGCATCTCATGGCCGGTCCAGTGACGACGAGGGCGACCTGCCGAGCCGAGAACAAAGGAGTCCCGAGTTTCGCGGTAAGCTAGCACGATATCGAAACTTACGTACAGTGTCACCGTGTTCTTTCGTGTTCTTCACTCTCCCTCGGCTCACCAGCAGGGAGGAGCCGTGAGGACCTTCTCAGCGTGACGGCCTACCTGTGCTGCGAAATCCGAGAAGCTTCGCGAATGGTCCTTCAGAACCTGAATGTGGTCGTCGGTAAGCTGTCGAATCAAGGGCAAGGCAATACGCTCGACATCCTCTCGCGGGGCTCCCGGTCGCCCGTACAGGCGGTGCTTCAGCGGACCTCTCCCCTCCTGCTCGGCACATAATGATCCACTCCCCGGCACAAGGATGGCCCTCGTGGCCAGCAGCCACGCCTCGATCGACTCCACCGGCACGGCGATCACGATGGGCCAACGATCGCCCGGTTTGCCTGGCAGCCAGTTGAGTGCCGGCCGAGTCTTCTCAACGGCCGCTTGCAACGAACGCCACCGGCATCCCTGGCGCGGCTCCTGTCCGGCGTGGAGCCAGTGCCGAGGATGTCGCGGATCCTCATCCCCTCCGACCGAGTGGAGATCCAGCCCTCCATCGTTGTCCATCGAAACAATCGCGAGTCGCGCACATTGGCCATAGAATCGGCGCAGGGTTCGGTCGATCGTCCTCTCGACGAAATGCCACCCATGCCCAGTCCCGTCGATCACATCGGGCTCCAGTTCTTCCTCGGGGAGACCCAACAGCTTCGCCAGGTAAGCGCGGAGAATCAGGTGGTCGTGCCCCTCGGTCAGCAGGCCGACGCGTGTTGGCACGTCACAGACCTTCATAAACACCGGCCGCCCAGAGATGACCGATAGGCTCGCCAGGTGTCATTTCGTGATGCAATCCCGCTCGCTGGATGTCGACCAGCGGCCGAACCCGGGATCTTCCCCGCTCCTACTCGACCAGTAACACCGATTCCTGCAACTCGGCGCCAAAGAGGTTGATCAGCCAAGGTGAGTGGGTCGAGAACATCACCTGAGTCGCTTCCGCGGCCTCATCCGGATGAGCGATCCCGAGGAACCGATCGAAGAGCCAGCGGAGCCTCCGAGGGTTGAGGCCGGCCTCGGGTTCCTCGATACAGAGGAGTGCCGGCCTCCTCGGGCCGTGAACCAAGCTGAGCAAGCCCAGTTGAGCAGAGTCCCGTCGCTAAGGCAGGGCGCCGCGATGTAGCCTCGCTGACCGCGGAAGCGCATGGCCAAGCCCTGCTGCTGTGTCTGGACCTGCGTGACAATGATCTCCTCAAGTTCGGGGAGCAGCTCCTTCATGCTGTCCAGAATCGTCTGGTAGCACGAGGCATTTTCCTCATTGAACTTGGTCCATGCAATGAAATCCGGGAGGCGATTGCCGTAGTACCCAATCCGGTTCCAGCTCTGCCCTGTGCCCAGCGATTTCAGCTCGGAAACGGTCAGATGATAGTAGCCGAAGTGATTGAGGGAGCGGGTGACCTCCTTGGTGAAAGCGACATTCGGGGAAGAGTGAACTCGATGGTCTCGCCGATGAACTCGATTCAGGAGGGTTGGCTCGTAGGGGTCGACCTCGCCGAACTCGCCCATGACTCGTGGCCTCGGACCGCGCTGGAAGACCCATCGAACCGCCCCGTCGGCTTCGCGCCGCTGGAGGCTCTCTTCGAGCACATACAGGCCTGGCGGCGGGTCGGCGATCCGTAGCTTGTAAGTTGCGGACTCACCCGGATGATCTGGGAGGCCGTCCAGGTCCACCTCGACCCCGACCGGATCGATCTCCTCGGCCCACCGGCTCCGGACCCACTGAAACTCACCCAGCCCGGGAGGAAAGAGCTCCAGCAGGGAACGGTTGATCGAGTTCTGAAGGAACAGCAGACCCTTGAAAATGTTGGACTTCCCCGTTGCGACCGAGCCGATCAGGAGATTGATCGGCCGCGCCGGAAACTCGCTCTGGCCATGGCTCCGAAAATTATCCATGCGGATTTTCGTGATCATGTTAAAAACCAGGCTTCCGATTGAAGGGCATGGGCAGTCCCGGCTGCCACCCAGCCTGCTCTCGTAATGAAGCGGCCTCCGTTATTATACCGGGCGCCGGGGCGGTTCGAAGCCAGATCCACCGGGTTGTCGATGGCTTCTGCAACGAACGCGGTCAAGCGGCTCCGGTTCCCAGTGTGGGAGGCTTGAGCGGCAGCCGGATGATGAAATGGGCCCCCTGGCCGGGAGTGGAATCGACCTCGATCCGACCATGGTGTTCCTCGACGAGCGCGTGACTGATGCTCAAGCCCAGCCCGGTTCCTTTTCCCGGCTCCTTGGTCGTGAAGAAGGGATCGAAGATCCGATCGCGGATGGCCGGGTCAATTCCACAACCATTGTCGATGACGTGGATCTCCACGCCACCGGCAACGCCGCGAGTGCGCACGGTCACCTTGCCCCCGGCCGAGCATGCGTCAATCGCATTGACGCCCAGGTTGAGCAGCACCTGGTTGATCTTGGAGGGAGAGCAGGTCACCTGCGGCAACGGCTCGAGGTCCACTTCAAGCTCGACGTGCTGGAGTCGTGCACGCGCCTGGATCAGGTCCAAGGTGGAGGCGATGGCGGCGTTGAGGTCGATTTCCTGGGGAGAGCTCGCCTGATCGATTCGCGCGAAGTCGCGCAGGTCCTGGACGATTCGCTGGATCCGCTTCAGCCCAGCATGCGAGCGCACCAACATATTCTCAAAATTTTCCAATATGTAGGGAAGATCGATCTGGTCAGCCAGGTCGACGATTCGCTGCTGGAGGTCTTGCCTGAGCTGGCCGGCCACGCTCGCCGCCTCGTCGTAGAGATGGATCAAGTCGGGGAGTGAATGGGCATGCCGCTCGAGCACGGCCAGGTTGTTCAGAACGAAGGCGAGGGGGTTGTTGATCTCGTGGGCCACTCCCGCGACAAGCTGGCCCAGGGCGGTGAGCTTGGCCGAGTGCACGAGCTGGCTCTGGGTCTTCTTGAGTTCCTGGTGGGTTCGCTCGAGGTCGAGCCGGGACTGGCGTTCCGCGGCGGCCAGTTTCTCCAGGTCCGCGGTCAGTTGGCGATATCGTTCGTTGGAATCAGCCAGCGCCGCCGCCTGCTCGGTCAGCTCCCGGTTCAGACGCATCAGTTGCTCATTGGTTTCACGGTAGCCGCGGAGCGCCATCTCGAAGACCGAGAGGCTCTCCGCCTGGACTTCCGCCGCGCCTCGGGCCGCCTTGACGCTGGCCTCGGCTGTGGGCAGACATCCCAAGATCGACGCCAACGACTCGTGATGCAAGAGCGCCAGGTTGACCACGCCCAGCCCGCTCGTGAGTGCCCTGCGCCCCAGGTCGTAAGCCTCGTGCAAGGACGTTTCCCCTCCTTCCACGAGGTGGTCCCGTAACGCGGTCACGTACTTGTCACGCAGTTCGCGCCCGTCAGTGACCATGGGGCGTCTCCATTGCAAGATTCATTTCTCCAAAGCGCGCGACCAAGACCAGCGCATCGTCCGTGTCCTTGGCGAATCGGGCCAGAGTATCCTCGGCGATCTGTCGCGGAGGATCGTCCAGGTTCAATCCCTCGGTGAAGCCGCCGCGGACGCCGTCGGTGGCCAGGAGCAACACGTCGCCCGCGGCGACGGCGAGAACCGAAACGCGCGGCGCTGGAAACTGGTAGCCAACCACGCCACCGCGCGGCAGCAAGTACACCCGCGCCGGCCGGGCCAGCAGGTCCCTTCGGTGCACGAGACATTCGACGTTGCCCACGCCCAGCCACGCCAGGGTCCGATCCGCCGCTTGAAATGAGGCCATGCTGAGCGCCACTCCGTGGGTCTTGCGCAGGGCGTTGTGGCAGCGATTCAAGAGCGGGATCAGTGACTCCTGAGCGTGGTCTTGCAGTACGGCGACCGCGGTTTTCGCGGCGGCTGCCGCGGCCGCGCCGTGCCCCAGCCCATCCAGGACGGCCACCAGGGCCCCCGTTGGCAAGGGTTGGACAAGGTATTGATCGCCCGATTCCGTTTCGCCACGCATGGGCCGGCCAGCGCAGCTCCATTCCAAATGCAACCGCCGGCTCGTTGCCTCGCTTTTCATTTCAGCTCACCCATTTGGTCATCGAGATGGTGGTTCCCTTGCCGACTTCGGAGACAATCGAGAATTCATCCATCAGCCGCCTGGCTCCAGGCAAGCCCAGGCCAAGCCCCCCTGCGGTCGAGTAGCCGTCCCGCATGGCCCGTTCGATGTCGGGGATGCCGGGGC
>JBMFUH010000034.1:0-17441 GCA_049966735.1 Isosphaeraceae bacterium | reverse complement strand
GGGCGATCGGTTCATCACCTCACCAATTTCCGCATAGCTCATACCCTCAAATTTGCTGAGCAGGACTGCCAGACGCTGGTCCTCACCCAAAAGCTGAAGAGCATTTTGGACCACTTCCGCGAGTTCGGTTTTTCGCATCCGCGAAGCCGTGCTCTCTCGTGACTCAAGTTGACGGCTGATGAAGGTTTGATCAGGCAAGTGATCCTGCCCCTTCTGCACCGGTGATGAGGAGCCAGAGGCCTTGCGGCGGATGTGGTTGAAGGCCAAGTTGTTTGCAATGGTATATAGCCAGGTGGAGAATCTGGCCCGGGGGCGATAGCCCTTGCGCGATCTGTAGACTCGGAGAAATGTGTCCTGGGTCAAGTCCTCCGCCGCTTCCCGATTGCCAACCAACTGGTAGAGCAAACCGACCAACCGGTCTTGGTAGCGCTGAACGAGGGCTTCAAATGCCGCTGGAGCGCCTTCTTTTACTTGTAGCATCAGCCTGACATCCGGATCCCTTGCCTCGAGCTGCCGCTCCAGGACGTCTGCCTCGTCACGAGCCACAAGGAGTTCCTCTCGTCAGATGCTCCAGGCCTCAAAGCCTAGACTTGACAAGCCACATCGACGTTCTAAGTTACTCAAGGTCCCTCCATGGTTGCTAAGAACCGTGCCCCTGAAGGTCCTTTGGAGTAACCGGTTATGCTATCTCGAAGAGCCGAGCATCACGATCTCAGCACCGCATCTCCCCTGCAGATTTACCTTCACGACATCAATAATACGCCGTTACTCTCTGCCGAGGAAGAGCGTGAACTCGCCGAGCGTGTGGCAATGGGCGATCCCCACGCGAGAGAACACATGGTGAAAGCGAATCTCCGCCTCGTCGTTAACATTGCGCGGGGATATCTCGGCAAGGGACTTAGCCTGGAGGATTTGATTGAAGAAGGCAATTTAGGACTCATGCGTGCAGTTGAAGGCTTTGATGGAATGATGGAAACCCGGTTTAGCACGTATGCAAGCTACTGGATCAAGCAGTCAATTCGTCGTGCGGTGATGAATAATGGTAAGCCGATACGGCTTCCTGCATACATGGTCAGTCTGCTGTCGAAATGGAAGAGAGCAAGTACAATTCTCACCGACCGGCTGGGACGTGCTCCGATGCCTGATGAGGTAGGCAAGGCACTCCACTTGTCAAAGAAGAAGATCGGCATCGTTGCGAAGGCGATCAAGGTAAACAGCCTGATGCCGCATTCCGAGGGCTCCGAAGATGAAGGAACAGTGCTTGATGACGTCCTCACTGATGATCGGAGCAAAGCACCCGAAGAGCAGATGATCGAGGCCGACGACCTGAATCGCATCTTCCACCGGCTCGACGCTCTGGAAGAACGTGAAACGGCCGTCATCAAGATGCGATTTGGCATAGACCCTTTCATGCCAATGACTTTGCGGGAAGTCGGCGAAAGGCTTGGACTCACTCGTGAGCGTGTACGACAACTTGAAAACCAGGCTCTTCAAAAGCTCATGCGCGGAATCAATGAAACCAGCGACGAGGTCAATGTCTGAATCGATCCCCGTAAGACTGATGGTTGAAGCTGGCATGGAGGGGCTGGGCAAGATCGAGAAAGGCATCACCGGGGCTTGATGATCTCTTGCCGCGCTCCCACTGGTAAAGTTGCCCGCGGATTGGGACGGCGACGACGCGGCCCTCGAGACGGAGATAACTCGGGTGTACTGGTCTCAATGACCTCGGCCAGCAAAGATTTTCCGCGAAGCAACGCGGCCATGCACCCTTCCGCGAGCTGGCTGATCCGTACCAGGTACTTACCAGGTCCTGTCGTGTTACGGTGCTCTTGATCCTGCTGGGCATGTGGTGTTGAGGACTCGCGGAACACCCAAGCAACCGTGGTCAAGACAACGCTTGAGACCAGGGCATCAATCGCTTTGTCCATGCTGCGCAGGGACTTACGAGAAAGAGAGCGTGAAGCTGGTTAACTTGCGGGGGAGTTTCGGAATCACTTCTCTTCTCTGAGGCATTTCTATCCCGGAGATTCACCTCGCCAGTGTTTAGGATCTTGAACGCTCTTTTTAGACAATTAGAAGATACGAAGAGCCTGGTTTTCTTGTTGACCGAGGTGTGATTTTTCACGATAAACACAGGTGGTGTCTTGGCAGACCAATGATGCCACGCTAGAGTAACGGCGCTAGGACGTAAGTGATTTGCCAAGCAGCTTGTCGTGCCTCGAAAACCAGCGACGACTTTCACTGGGAAAAACCCGCCAGTTCTTCCGTGAGACTTTGTCCCCCGTATTCGTATCCTTGTGATGTAAGAGTTGCGGGCGCCGACGCGGTGAACAGGCGGGCACTAGACGGAAAGATGCTCGGCAAAGGTGATGATATGAATTACCATCTGGTCAATTCGCATTGGTCAGGCAAGAAATAGACAAGGCCAAGTGCGAGATGCCTTGGTCACGCGTCCACTGACGATGCTGTTCAATGGGGAGTGACAAACATCATGAAGCGACTCGCTACAACGTGCTGTGGTGTCATCTTGGGTCTTTGCCTTGTGGGGCTGGTCGGCTGTGGTGAGGATAACGAGGCGGCCAGCCGTGAACAAGCGGCAAAGTCGACAGGACTCGTCAATCCGTCGAAAACGCTGCCGCAGCCCAAGACTCAGGATGAGTTCTTCAAGATCAACCCTGGTTCGAACCCAGGGGCGACCGGTTCTGGAGGGGCTAAAGCAAGCACAGCTCCCGCACCCGCGCCCAAGAAACAGGAATAGGCGTCTCACCTGAACAAAGAGAACTCGAGACGGCCGCTTCCAGAATGGTGGCTTGCAGGTTCATTCATTTCCGGGGTGTTCCGCAAAGTGCCGTCTCCTGCCCAATGCCCCGGATATTGCGCTCGTTTCTGTTGTTCCCTTCATCACTTTCCGAGGGCAATGAACATGAGTCGAAAACATCACGGTTTTACTCTGGTTGAGTTGCTCGTGGTGATCGCCATCATCGCTGTTCTGGTCGCCTTGCTTCTGCCAGCGGTCCAGCAGGCGCGTGAAGCGGCGCGGCGATCACAGTGCCAGAACAATCTGAAGCAAATCGGCCTGGCGATGCACCAGTACGTGAGCTCAAACAAGGTGTTGCCTCCCATCACGGTCGATTGCTACAATTATCTCCCCTCGGCTGTTCCCATGAATGGGACCTGTCTGCCTCCGCCACATCAAAACCAGTCGCAGCTCGCGCGTTTACTCCCATATTTGGAGCAAGTACCGCTTTATAACTCTATGAACTGGTATTACGGCGCGCGCTGGAGCGATGGCAATTTATATTATGTTGATAGATCCCCGCCTGACAATGCGAGCGGAGGGGCGGACAGTATCCCACAGATGACCGTGCTCGTCGCTGTGATTTCCTCGTTCTTGTGCCCCTCTGATACTCAACCAGGCAGTTCCGGCTCCTTCTATCTGGGTGGTCAAAACAGGCTTGTCGGCGCCTTCAACTATCCGTCGAATATCGGGCTGAACCGGCGAATTACTGGCAACAGCTACGGTATTTTCGGTACTGGCAATAGGGTCATCGACAACTGGCGGCTCAACGGGCCCAACTATATCGCCAGCAACTGGGACGTGACCGTGAGCGGAACCACGGATATGGCCACGTTTCAGGACGGAACGAGTACAACGGCGATCTTCAGCGAATGGATCAAGGGACCAGCGACCGGGGTTCCGGTCACGAAGCAAGGTTTGGGTGTCGTTTACAACCTCGGCGTCAGCTCGAATGCGTTCCCGTCTGACCTCCAATTCAAGATGCTCTGCGACACGGTCCCGCTGTTCAACACAAACTATCAGTGGGGTTGGAAGGGAGAATGGTGGGCATACGGCGGTGAGTCCATCTACTCGCATACCCAGTTGCCCAATCGCACCTCGTGTGCCTACTTTGACATTGGGGAAGACCTTCGGGGTACGATCACCATGGTCAGTGCCAGCTCGAATCACCCTGGCGGTGTGAACGTGCTCTTCATGGATGGTTCCGTTCGGTTTGTGAGCACCTCGGTCGGCTACCAGGCATGGTATGCGATCGCTACCCCGAACTATGGCGAAGTCGTCAGTCAAGATGCCTTTTGAGGCTTGAGGCGAAACCTGCGGAAGATCAGCACCAGCAGCGTTCTCTTGGGAAAGAACAAGGCCCCGGCGCGAGCCACCGGGGCTTTGTGTGTTTGCGAGCCCTGGATCTTGTACGGTCCCTCTCCCGTCCAATGACGCAACAATCCACTGCTGAGCTCCGGCTATTCCCTACGCAAGGGATGAAGAAATACCTGATTGGTATCGGGTTACTTGTCAGTCTGGTTGGATTGACAGCCTGGAATCTGACTCGCTCTGACGCACTTGGATTCGCTCGCCAGGCTTATGCACGAGGTGAACTTGCATCCTGCCTTCAGTATGCCCTGGACCACCTGGATCGGCGTCCCTGGAGCCATGAAGCAGTCCTTCTGGTGGCTCGTTGTCTGAGCCGACTTGATTACGCGGATGCTGCCGAGCCTTATTACAAGCGTGCGGGACGGCTCGATCTGAATGATCTGCACATCCGTGCTTTTGGATTGGTGCGGGCAAATCACCGCCAGCGCGCGATCGAAGCCTATGAACAGATCTTGGCCTGCTGGCCTGATAACGTGACGGCGCTACGGCGGCTCGCGGCGGTTCAGTTCACGCAGAAGAATGCTCCACAACTGGAGGCCCTGGCCAACCGTCTCATTCAGACGCCTCATGGTGCGGTCATTGGCTATACACTCCAGGGCGCCGTGGCTCACTCCGACAAGGACTACGAACGAGCTGTTCTTGCGTTTGAACATGTTCTGGAGCACGACCCCGAGCTGCGCGTGATGCCCTTGCCTCAACAGATCTTCTGGAGCGATCTCGCGGAAGACCTGATCAAACTTGGCCGCCATGCGGATGCTAGCCGGTACTTGACGCACGCTCTGAATGGCAACCCGGATCCAGTTTTGATGGACATACTGGGACGAGCTTATCTTCTCCAGGGGGCCTTCGATGAGTCGGCACGCTGCTTTCAACAAGCAGCTCAGTGGGACCCGAGCGACTATGTGCCACTTCTCCAGCTCGGCAAAGTTGAGCTCCAGCGCCAGCAACCAAAGCGAGCGAAAGAATACCTTGAAGCGGCACATAAGCTTGCGCCTCAGCGGCTTGACGTTCTGGACAGCCTGGCAAGAACCCACCGATTACTGGGCCAGCCCACCGAGGCGGTGCGGGTTGAGCGGCTTATGAACGAGTTGCGCCAGAAAGCCCGGTCAGCTCGAGATCCGAAGAAGCCATGGCCCGAGTATGCTCTTTAAGGTCCTCCACAAAGTTCCTGATGACAACTCGACGGTCGGTTGTACCTGTTTTACTGTTCTTCGCGGCATTGCTTTCCCTCATTGGTGCCAGTGGTCTGGTCATCTGGCATCGGTGTTGGCCCTTGCCGACTCTTGATGCAATCCGGGCTCTTGGCCGCAAGCGCCAGTTCGAGCAGGCACAACAACTCCTGGGGCGCTATCTCAAAACCTTCCCTGAAGATGATCATGCCCACATGTTGATGGCTCAACTATGCATGGACCGGCAAAAACCTCAGCCCGAGATCGCCCTCCGTCACCTTGAGCGAGTTCGGACAAGTTCGCGCCAGGAGGCCGCAATGTTGCAATTTTATCAAGGGAAGGCTCACTACCAGCAGAAGAGGTATGACCTTGCCGAAGACTGCTGGAACAAGGCACTCGCCCTTGATCCGGTTGTTCCCGAAGCAGGATGGGCGCTGCTCGATCTCCTGGACATGGAGGGAAGAGACGAGGCAACCCATCAACTGGCTATGAGGCTGTACGAAATCGAGCCAGATCCTCAAGACCGGATCCGCTTTCTGCTCACGATGGTTCGGATTGATATCGAGGAAGTTGCTCCAGAGTCCGTGGTGCAGGTCTTCGAATCCGTTTGGCGGAAGCACCCTGAGAGTCTCAACCTCGCATTGGTGCTGGGTACTGCTCTCATTCGCAGCAGTCGGCCCGCCGAGGGAATTGCCGTGCTGCGGGATGCACTGCGCCGGCATCCTGACTCTGCTGAAGCCTGGGATGGTTGGCTCACGGGCCTGGACAATGGTCACGAACCACAACTGCTTAACCAGGAGTTTGCACGGCTCCCCAGCAAGTTCCGAGCTGATCCACGGTTTGCCAAGCACGAAGGGACTGTCGCCCAAGGTCTGCATAATTGGCCCAAAGCCGTGGCTGCTTACCAGCGTGCTTATAAACTTGAGCCGTTCAACGGAGTTGTTCTCTACCGTCTGCGAATGGCGCTGCGGGCAGTAGGCCAAACCACTGACGCTGATCGCATTGAGAGACTACGAACCGATTACGAGAACGCGTTCAAACAACTGCGACCTACTTACTTGGAGGCGTCGAAAATCAGGACGCTCGGTCTCCGAGCTCACACGGATATTTACCATCGGCTTGCTGATTTGCGCGAGAAGATGGGCCGATTTGATGAGGCATGTGCATGGCATCGTCTGGTACTTCAGTTTGCCCCGACGGATCCCCTCAGCCTTGCTGCCCTGGAACGACTCAGGTAACATGGTTTAGCAGCCGCATGCACAGCAGTGTCCGGCTCGTTCAGACTCTCCGCGATTGATGCGTCATGATGAGCGCTGTTCCACTTGACACATTACCTGTATGTGCCCGTCAAACTTCGGAACGTACCAGTAGGCCAGTAATTCCCCGCAAGGGCCGCTTGTGGCTCACATTTCTGACGGTCGTCTTCATCATCGGTCTCTTGGCCTTCAATGGCTGGTGGTACTGGCGTGATACGAGACCGCTCGCGGATCTCGCAACAGTGAGCGCCTGGCTCAACCAAGAGCAGTTCTCCAAAGCAAAGCCCGTCTTGAGCGAATATGTACGTCGCTCGCCCCATGATGGTGAGGCCCGGATCATGTTGGCCAAGGTACTTGGCGCGCAAGGTGACTTGCTTGGTTGCGCCCGGCAACTTCATCAGGTTCCCTACTGGTGGCCGACGAAGCCGGATGCGCTCCTTCATGAAGGAGAAGCTTACCTCCTCGCCAACCGGGCGAAGGATGCGGAAGCTTGCTGGCAACCTCTTGTTCATGACGAGGAACTTCATCCTACGCCCTCAGCTACTCTGCGCGAGGTGACCCTGCAACTGCTCGGTCTTTACGCCACGGAGAATCGGTGGGAAGAAGCGGCTGTCGTGGTCTGGAATGCTTATGAACACACGAACCCGGCAGACCATCTCGCCTTGCTTAGCATGCGCGTGCGTAGTGAGCTTGAACGACTTGCGCCTGAAGCAGCAATCAGTGCACTTCAGAGCTATGTTGCGGCAGATCCTACAGACTGGGAAGCTCTTCGAGCCCTGGCACATGCCGAGCTGGGGTTAAACCGCAAAGAAGAAGCAGATAAGCATTTCCAGGCGTGTCTCAAGGGTGATCCCGATAATCCACGGGTCTGGCGGGATTATCTTCGAATGCTTCACGATACCGGTAACGAAGAGGCCCTTGCATCTCTTCTTGCCAAGGTGCCGCCAATCGCTGAGGGCGAGCCAGACGTCTGGAGATTTCGCGGGTTGCTCGACGAAAAAAAGGGGGACTGGACAGGTGCTGCACAGGACTATCGTGCGGCCCTGAAGCATAATCCCTTTGTCATGGCTACACACTATCGCTTGGCCATGGTTGAAGAGCGATTGGGACATCATGAATTGGCGATTGAACATCGCAAGCGGGCAGATGAGCTGCGCGCTGCACTCGTCCAATTGCGAACAGCTTTCAATAACGTCGTTGCGGCTGATAAAGCACGACAGCGAAGGCAATCCAGCAATCCCGACCTGTCAACTTCCATGAAACAACTGAGCTCGCTCTGCGCGACACTGGGCTGGGCGCGACTGGCCCAAGCCTGGGAGAAGCTTGCTGAAACACCTTGATTTGACCCGAAGTTAGGACGGAGTCTGATGGTCTTGGCAGCGCGGTCATTGCCGGCGAAGCATGTCTCGGCCCTGATCTCCTCACACATCTTCGCTCTTCGTGCTCAAGCCCAGCAGTTGCCTGACCGCTTGGCCGATATCAGATGCACGCATGAGTGATTCCCCCACAAGGATAGCTGATACCCCCGCGACTTCGAGGCGCTCGACATCATGACGAGTGTGAATGCCACTCTCACTGACAAGGACAACGTTAGCCGGAATCCGATCACGCAGCCTCAAGGTATGATCAATGTCGGTCGAGAAGTCATGGAGGTTGCGATTATTGATGCCAACAAGATCCGCTCCCAGATCAAGAACTCGCCCAAGATTTGCCGCGTCATGTAACTCAACGAGACTTGCCATTCCCAAACTTCGAGCGCGTGTCAAAAGGGCTGTTAGCAAGTGGTCCTCGAGAATCTCGGCAATCAGGAGAATGGCATCAGCACCAGCTAACCTCGCTTCAACAACCTGATATTCATCGATCATAAAGTCCTTGCGGAGCAGGGGAATTGCTACAGAGGCTCGAACGCGCGCAAGGTAAGAAAGATGGCCCTGGAAGAATGGAGCGTCAGTTAGCACGCTGATACACGCTGCTCCATGATCCTGGTAAATTCGAGCGATCTGAATCGGATCGAAGTCAGCTCGAATGAGCTGAGCCGAAGGGCTTGCCCGCTTGATCTCGGCAATCAGCTTGATGGGACCAGGGCTTACGAGCGCCGCACGAAAATCTCGGGCCGGAGAAGCATCGGCCGCCTGGGCCTCAAGCTCCTCTATAGGCATCCACCGGCGCGCGGTATCCACTTCTTGACGCTTTGAGGCCACAATCCGGTCCAGAATGCTCATCGTTCCCCCGTCCAGCAATCTCGACTGCCCTGACATCCAGAGTCCAATCTTACTATGCGGCCCCTCTGATTGCAGTCCTGATTGTTTTGCTTCAGACGAAAGGAAAACCACTCGGGGAAGCGAGTCGAGTACCGATCCGAGCTGGTCTGCAGGGGGGTGTCGGGAATCTTCAATCACCCGGCCCGGATCGGCTGGTGGGAGGGACACAGTTCAGGTGGGCAAAGGCATGCGGAATCTCGCGGTGACGGGGGAAGCTTGAGCCCGTTCCCGCGTGGTTCAGGGCCTGCGCGGGGCGGTTGAGGCGGCATCCGGGTTGTTGGTATGCGGGGTCGCGATGGTGAGCTGGTCCTTCACGTCCTTGACTCCCACCGTCTCGCTCGCCAGCTCGATTGCCTTCGCCTTGGCCTTGGCGTCGGGCACTGCCCCCCGGAGGGTCACGACATCACCCTTGACCTCAAGGTCCAGATCGCTGGTATTCAGGCACTTCTCCCAATGTAGGCGGCTGTAGACCCGGGCGGTCACGTTCATATCGTGCACGGCTGCACGCGCTCGGGTAAACTGCTGGCGAACGGAGTCTCCAGCGCTTTTCAGCCCCTTCTTGATGGTCCGCCCCAGCTCGTCAAGCTGTTGTCCCACCTTCTTGCCCGTATCCTGCTCTTGCGCTTGGACGGCTGATCCCGTCGCGAGGACCAAGGACAACCCGAACAAGACCGCTGCGCTGACTCGTCGAATCTTCTTCATGGCTCAGTCTCCGTGAGAGTGGCTTCTCGCAGTTGGCGACGCGCGTAACACTCTAACGAAAATCCGTTTCGCAAATCAGAGGCCATTTCTCACTTCTCTTTTTGGCTGTTCCCCTGCTCATGCAGTCTGTTCTGGAGGATTCGCTTGGCTTCTTCCAGCTCATGCTTCCGATCTGGCGTGAGATTCTTGCCCGCGCGGTTGATGAAGAACTGGATCATCCGGATGCCCGAGCCAATGCCCTTGGGGCTGACCTGTTTGCTCGCCATGATGCGTGCGATGGTCTCCGCATCCTTGGTGAACGTCCCCTCGGGCGGAAACGTCGACACGGTTGTCACGTCGCGAACCCACTGAGGATTCCTCATCGTGTCGCCTCCATCTCGTAGGTTACCGAGACCATCTCGGGCTCGTCGTTGGTCCGAATCGCGTACCGGGCGGGCAGCTTCGTGATGGTCTCGGTGTGGGTCTTCGGCTTGCCCGCCTCGGTCCAGCGGTGGACGACGCGAAACGGTCGGATGGTCTGCGAGGCCAGCGGGTCGCGGTAGTCGGCATCGACGCGGAAGCTCTGGACGCCGGCCGTGTTGTTGCCGGTCATCTCGAAGCGGAGCAAGACCTGGCGCGTGCCTCGGGGCCAGTCATTCACGCGAAAATGGCCCGTGCGGCCCTGGGTCGGACCGTTCATCACGGCGACCTGCCGCCAGGTCTTGCCCTCATCCGTGCTGGCGACGATGCGCACGCGGTCCTTCTCGCCGCGGGCGCGAATCTGCGCACTGAAGCCGAGTGAGATGAGATCACCGGGCACGTCGACGGGAACCGTCATCAAGCCCGTGCCTCCCTTCCACCAGCAGGCGTCGTGCCGCAGGTCGACGTTGTCGAAGGTCAGCCCCATCGTGCTGCTGGTCTCGTTCTTGGTGAAGGTGGCGTCGGGCGTGATCCGGCAGGTGATCGACCGCGTGGCGCTGGCCGGGTCGCGATCGGCCGCCACGGTGATCGTGTTCGTGCCTTTGCCCAGCCAGGGAAGCGTGCGCGGGGCGTGCTGGAAGTCGTTCTCGATCACCAAGCGGTCGAGGCCGACCTGCCCGGCCAGCTCTACTTTGAGCCAGTACGCATAGCGGCGGCAGACCTTGTCCTTGAGGTCGATGGTCAACTCCCTCGGCCTGTCGACGGGCGCCCTGGCCAGTTCAGTGAACGACCGGCCGTTGTTGGTGGAGATCGACACGGTCAGCCGATCGTCGGCCGAATGCCCCAGCGCGCTCAGCTTCACCCGGCCGCCGAGGTAAACATACGGCGAGACCATGGGAATGACCGCCACGCCAGGCTTTCCTGCCTCCTTGACATGCAGCGCCGGTGAGCCGCTGCCGCTCGACGCGAGATTGTCGTGGACCTCGGCCCCGAGCGCCAGGTCGCCAGCCTTGAGGTTAGAGCGGTTTACAGTCGGCTTGCGCACTGATCAAATATCGTAGGGTCCGCTGTGCGGACCAAATGCTCCGGCCGTCTCCCGGCGCGCCGGGACTATGGTGAGCTATCGACCCGAAAAACGCTCTAGGGGCGTAGCTGTGGGTGCCGTTGGCCACGACGCCACCGTGGTAGCCGGGGAAGAATTCCTTGAGATAGACGAGGTCGTTCTCGGGAGCGCGGGCCTTGAGGCCGTCCCAGTTGGGGGCGGTGTCCATGTTCACGTGGAGACTGCGGTTGCCGGCCTCGCGGACGAGCGACTCACCGGGACGGAGCGAGAAGAGGACCCGGTGGCCCACCTGATAGCCGTACTCGTAGACCTCGCTCTGGCGATCGTACTCGGCCATGGTCGCGTCCCAGCCGTGGGTCCGGGCCGGCAAGAATCCTGCACGGTAGAAGGGGCAATTCGCCAGCAAGGCCGGTCCTGCAGACTTCCAGCCCGACCAGCCGTCCTGGCGCATCAGTTCCATGATCTTCGCGCGATTCTTGCGGTATCCGGGATGATTGGCGTACCAGTCCGTGATGGCGGCGGCGATCTCATCGACCGAGGCGGCAACGCCATCGCGGGGACGGGGGAAGTAGGTCAGGAGCGAGCCGTCAAACATGTGCCAGCCGTCTTGGTACCAGACCTCGGGAACGCTGTGGTTGTTCAGAATCCGGCCCCGGGCCTGGCGGCCATCCTCCCTGTTCAACGCCTCGACGATCGCCGAGCAGCAGCAGCACATGCAGTAGCCGTAGACATTGAAGATCTTGACGGGATCGTGCGCCTCCCAGTCTCCGGCGAGGTACTCATTGGGAGGGACCGTCTGGTGGCGATACTTCACCAATGCCCGCCAGAGGGCCTCGGCGCGCTTCTGGTCCGACATGCCGGGCTTGACGAACGACTTGACGATGTTCTCCACCGTCGTCACGTCGTCGATCTTGTCCGACAGAACCTTGAGCTGGTTGATCCGGCCTCCATGCGCACTCCTTGCACGCCTGACTGGCGTTGCTGACTCGTGATCGGGCCGCGGGCCATAATGCGGCGGCTCATCCCCCAGTTCGTAAGCTCCCAGGTCGGGACGAACACCATGAAATCCATCGTTCAGGCCGGGGAGAATGACGCCGGCGTCAACGGCCTGGGACGTCGAAGCGAGGCGGAGATCAGGCGGGGCGGAAATGGCTCGGGAGACGTTCTCGGGAGGCAATGCGCCGGAGGCGAAGAGCGATCGAGCGTCGAGCAGCACGGCGTGTTTGAGCACCGGTGCGCGCTTCTTCACGTCCTCGAACGTGGCATAGCGGATGCCATTCCAGCGGAGGAAAGTCGCGAACGGCCCGCCGGCGAAGCCGTCGTGATCGAAGTCGCAATCGATCATCCGGGCCAGGAAGTCCATGCCGTAGCGGGCCGGGGTACCGACATAAAGGTTGTTGCGGCTCAGGCAGTGGCGCACCCGATCCGACGTGTAGAGCAAGGCCGGCGTGCCGTGCTTGACAATCGTGTTGTGGAAGATGAGGCAGCCAGAGGGGTTGTTGTGCAGCTTGAACGGCTCGACGGCCACGTTGTCCATCACGTTGCGGAAGACATAGACCGGGCCGCCGAAAACCGGCTGCGTCGAGATGCCCTGGAAGACGTTGGTCAGGCGGTTGTGGAAACAGCGCGTATTCCGCTCGGAGTAATCCATCTCGATGCCGTCATCGGTCAGCTCGCCCAGGTCGTTGTTGTGAAAATCGATGCCCGCGCAGCGCGGTGAGGGAAAGGTGTCGATCGCGTCGGCGAAGCCGCGGATGCGGTTGAAGCAGACGACGTGCCCCTGGCCCGAGATCTGAATGCCCCGGGCATCCTCGATGCCCTTGGTGCGCGGCCAAGTTGACAGGCCTTCGATCAGGTTGTCGGCGATGAAGTGGTCGTCCATCGTGGCGTGGGTGTCGCGCGTGGCCGTCAGCCCATAATCCACGTGATGAATGTGACAGCGGCGGATGACGACGCGCGCGGAGTCATGAAAGACCACACCATAATGAGCGTTCTGGACCGTCAGATTCTCGAACCAGACGTCGTGTCTGCCCGATGCGGCAATGCCCTGCCCTGGGCGTTCACTGGCCTGTCCCTGGGCGTCGATGATCGCCGGGCCCGGCCCCTGCCCGCGCCAGATGATCGGCCGATCGGGCGTGCCGCTTTTGCGGATCTCCCAGGTTCCCTCGTAGACGCCGGGCCCCAGCAGGAACAGGTCGCCGGGCCGCGCGGCCTTCTGAGCGGCCTCCAGCCCGCGAAACGGGGCGTTCTCGGTTCCCGTGCCGCCGCCGCTCCCCGGCACGACGTAGCGTTTGCAAGCCGTTGCCGAGACGCGCGGTTCGGCCCGGGTTCGGGACTTCAAGATCCGGCTTGCCGATCCGCCATCAGGATCGTTGAGAGCGAGCTTCAGCTCGTAGGCGGTGTCGGGCTCCAGCAGCAGGACGCTGCCGGCGAAGAGCCAGCCATCGTCGGGGACGTCGAGCCGGCTGCCGTACTTCTCCGTGAGGTGCGCCCGCCGCTCGACTCGAAACAGCGGTGCTCCAGCGTGCCAGCGCGGGGAATCATCCTTGCGGTATTCGAGCGTGACCGAGGCATTCTGGTTGTCGTCCCCCCGGACAATCCAGTAAACACCCAGCGAATGCAAGGTCGGCCGATCCAGGTGCGGGTCGCCGAGGGGCCTGGTGGCATTGGCGGCCAGGATTGACGAATGAGCGGCGAGGCAGGCGACGAGCGGTGCGGTGAGGAAGAGCGGTCTCATGGTGGGAAACCAAAGTAGAGGGAAGAGGCGGTGCACAATCTCTTGCCAGTCTACTCGATTCTCACCTTGGTAGCGTGACCGTGATGGTTCCCACGAAGCCCGGATTGGGAACGCCGTCCTGTACGGAGCCATCGGCCAGCCGGATTCGAATCCGGGTTTCCGCGCTGTTCGAGATCGCGGTGTTGGGAGGAAGCTGAAACGCGCCCTTCGCGTCAGTCATGATGGCGGGATCGCTGAATGGCTTACACACGCCTCCCTGGCAGACGCCCACAACTTCGGCGTTCGCGACAGGATGATTGGCGCTGTCAATGACCCGACCACCGCTCACAACGGTGCTCGCGATCTCGATCGGCGGGACCTCGAAATGCGTCACGCCCTCGGGGATGGTCACTGTCTGGCTCTGGCTGGGTGGGTTTCCCATCGATCCGCTGACGACGAAGGAGGCTATCCCAGGTGGGAGGCGGAAACGGTAGCGCCCGCGCGCGTCGATCTTAGCTCCGCGGGGGAAGGCACCGCTGCGAGGCCGATATGGTCCATATGTGATGAGCTCCGCCCCTTCGAACGGTTGGCCGCTCGAGACGACAGTCCCCTCAACCTCAACGCCCCGGATCAGCTCGATCATCACGGCCCTGGTCCAGCCCGACTTGAGATCGACGTCCTGAGCGGCCCGATGGGTCCAGGGAACGTCTTCGCTGGGCCTCGGGACAGTAATGACGTCTTCGCTGGACTCCCTGACGAAGATGTTGATTGTTCCCTCGTCGAGGTCATCGAAGACGAACCGGCCGTCGGCGTTGGTGAGCGCCATCCCGAAATCGTTGGACGTGGCCGTGTTCGGCTGGGGCCGACTCCCCTGATAAAAGACCCTGAGACCCGCGACGCTGACGCCGGGGAGCTTGGTGGTCACTCGCCCCTGCACTCGCGCGGCGGGGTAGGCCACAAGCTTGACGGCCTGCTCAGTCTCCATCGGCATGTAACCCATGTCCTGAACCATCCCCGCCATCCCTTCGCGATGCACGGTCCGTCCCGCCTGCTTGACACGCATGTGGCGCCCGTCGGCCGTCGTGACGGCAAGCCGGAGCCATGAATGGGCCGGCAGAGTGGCGAAA
The DNA here is from genome assembly GCA_049966735.1 of Isosphaeraceae bacterium. Taxonomy (GTDB): domain Bacteria; phylum Planctomycetota; class Planctomycetia; order Isosphaerales; family Isosphaeraceae; genus Aquisphaera. Next base: position 2,580 of record JBMFUH010000034.1, on the reverse strand, counting down.
GAGAACATTCCCTCGCGATCCGTGGTGGTGAGGATGTGTTTCTCAAGTGGACTGCCGGCGAGAACAGGAAACAAGAAGTGCCCAAGGCCAACCAAGCCCTTGCTGACGAGGCTCAGCGACTCGATACGGACGCTGGCCCCTGCAAGCGGTTTGTCCGTGCCATCAACGATAATTCCCGCCCAGCGCCGGGGCTGGTCAAGAAGCCGCAGGATAACCCTTCCCTGGCGACCGGCTTCCGACCACAGACGGGGGGGCAGAGACCATCCTTTCTTGTAGGCGTAATAATGCGGGAAAGCGACCCCCGGGGGCAACGGGCAGACGAAGCCGCCCTCCGCGTTCGTCGTGAAGACCAGGTGTTTGAACTTGCCGTGCACCTCAAAACCCGCCACAACCGTTGCTCCCGCGACAGGCTCCGAGTGGGGGGCCCTGGATCACCCGGCCCCCGATGACCCGAGCGGGCACATCAGCAGGCTCAGGTTTCGCCTCCTGGCTGGCGACCGCAGCGCGGGGCTCGGTCTTCGGTGGTTCCGCTCTGGCGCTGAGCCGGACGCTGGCCAGGGGGAGGATCATCGCGGCGGAGCCAAGGACCGCCAGCAGGAGAGAACGGCGGGACAGCGCTGCTCGACGGCGGGACGGATCGAGGATCGACAGGAGACGTCCTTCAAGCTGAGACGGCCGGGCGATGGCCACCGGCAACCAGGTGGTCGCTTGATCGAGAAAGGCGTTCATGGTTAGCGTCCCTCCTGCCGGGCCTGGTCGATGAGCGTGGCCAGCCGGTCCAGCTCCTCGTCGGAGAGCTTCGAGGCCGAGAGGTCGATCAGGGCCGCCACGGCCTGCTCCGTCGAGCCGTCGAAGAACGTCCGCAAGAGCTGCCTGAGGGCCGACTGCCGAGCCTTCGCCCGGGCGACCGTGGGCAGGAACACGTACCGGGGCCCCTGCGCCTCGTGCCGGAGATGCCCCTTCTCTTCCAGAATGCGCAGCAGAGCACGGACCGCGGAATACCCTGGGGGATCAGGCAACTCCGCCATCACCTCGGCCGCCGTCGCCCGCCCCTTGCGGTAGATCACGTCCATGATCTGCCGCTCCCGCCGACTCAGCCCGCTCTTCTTCGATGTGGCCACCGGAACTGGCTCCCAGTGCGAGGAAATTAGCACAATGCTAAGATTCGAGCATTCCGGGCAGGGGTGTCAAGACCTGGTTCGGCGATGAGGGCCGGTGGAACCCTCGGCACTTTCTGGTCCTTCAACGACCGATGCCTGTCAACTCAAGAGCGACGGCACGAGCTTGGCCTTGGTGACCTGGACGTCGGTGAGGCTGTCCATGCGGCCGTCGTAGGGGTAGGTGAGCTTGCGGTGGTCCAGGCCCAACGCCAGGAGGAGCGTCGCCTGGAGGTCGTGGACGGAGACGGGATCGACCGCTGCGGCGTAGCCGAAATCGTCGGTGGCGCCATGGACGTGGCCTCGGCGGAAGCCGCCGCCGGCGATCCAGAGCGAGAAGCCATGGCGGTTGTGGTCGCGGCCGTCCTTGCCCTGAGAGACGGGCAGGCGGCCGAACTCGCCGGTCCAGATTACGATCGTCTCGTCGAGGAGCCCCCGCTGCTTGAGGTCGCGGACCAGGGCCGCGGAGGGCTGGTCGGTCCGGGCACAGAGCGACTTCAGCGTCTCGGCGTTCTTGCTGTGCGTGTCCCAGGGCTGGCCGCTCAGGAAGAGCTGGACGAACCGGACCCCGCGCTCGACCAACCGGCGGGCAATCAGGCAGCGGGCGCCGTACTCGCGCGTCGCTGGGTTGTCCAGGCCGTACATCCGGCGGATCGAGGTCGGCTCGCTGGCCAGGTTGATGGCCTCGGGAACGGCCGTCTGCATCTGGGCGGCGATCTCGAAGTTGGTGATCCGCGCCTCCAGCTCGGAATTGCCGGGATGCCGGCTGAGATGAGCCCGGTTCAGCTCGTCGAGGAAGCGGAGTTGATCGCCCCGGGCCTCGGGAGTGACGCCCCGCGGGGTCTCCAGGTTCAACACGGGCGCGGGGCCGGAGCGGAACGGCGTCCCCTGGTAGATGGCCGGCAGCCAGCCGCTGGACCAGTTCCGCACGCCGTCGACGGGCAGACCGCCGGGGTCGGAGAGTACCACGTAGGCCGGCAGGTTGTGGTTCTCGGTCCCGAGCGCGTAGATCACCCACGAGCCCCAGGTCGGCCGGCCGGCGAGGATCTTGCCGGTGTGGATCAAGCGGAGCGCGGCCTCGTGATCGACCGACTCGGTGGTCATCGACCGGATCAGCGTGGCCTCGTCGATGATTCCGGCGGTATGCGGTAGCAGCTCGCTAAGCACGATGCCCGATTGCCCTTGGGGGCTGAACCGAAACGGCGAGGCGAGGACGTTCCCCGCCTGCTTGTTGAAGTGGATCTCCAGCTTGCCGGGATAGGGCTTGCCCTGAAACCTCGACAGCATGGGCTTGGGATCGAACAGGTCTACCTGGCTGGGTCCGCCATGCTGGAACAGGCAGATCACCGACTTCGCCCGAGCGCGGGGCAGCCTCGCCGGCAGGGCTGGACGCGGAACATCAAGCCCTGCGGCTCGGACGTTC
>JBMFUH010000033.1:0-17497 GCA_049966735.1 Isosphaeraceae bacterium | reverse complement strand
CCCCCAGCCAGGTGCTCCAGATCATGGGGCCGACCGGCTCGGTCAGCGGCCCGCAGTACTTCCCGTCGGACTCGGTCGGTCAGACCATCCCCGCCGCCAGCAACGCGACGACCCCCAGCACGACCACCTCGACGGTCACGATTCCCAGCTATAATGGCACCTTCGTCGCCGCCAACGTCTCCGTGGAAATCAGCGCGGCGTTCACGGATCTTTCCGGTTTGAGCGCCATCCTGATCGCCCCGGATGGCACCACGCAAGTCACGCTCTTCGCGAACAAGACCTTGAGTGGCGCCAACCTCGTCAACACGGTCTTCGACGATTCGGCCTCAAACAAGATCACGGCCGGCACCGCTCCCTACACCGGGACCTTCCAGGCCAGCGCTCCGCTCTCGGTCTTCAACGGCAAGTCGATCGACGGAACCTGGACGCTGGAGCTGGTCAACACCTCGACCGGCGCCAGCGGAACTCTCGATAGCTGGTCGCTCTCCATCACCCCCGAGCTGACGGTGACTCCCTTCAACCCGTCCGGCGGCCTGGCGTCGACCTTCACCATCGGCTTCCCGACGCAGGAGCTGAGCGGAACGTACACCATCCAGCTTGGAACCGGCATCCTCGACCAGTTCAACCAGCCGCTGGACAGCAACCAAAATGCAGGCCTGGCCGTCCTGCGCGGTCAGGATCAGAACAACCCGACGTCTGCCGTCTTCTACAACTCGACCGACACACCCAAGTCCGTGCCCGCCCCCACCGGAACCACGGCCGGACAGGTCAGTTCGTCGATCGTCGTGAACGACAGCTTCCTCGTTCAGGGAGACTACCCCACCGGCCCCACCTCGCCAGCCAGCGGAATGCGGGTTCAGCTCAACATCAACTATCCCTACGACCCCGACCTGACCGCCACGTTGTATCACTACGATTCCAACGGCGACCTGCTCGGCTCCGCGATTCTCTTCAGCGGCGTCGGCGGCGGCATCAAGACCGCCAACTTCACTTCCACGGTCTTCGACGATCGGGCCAGCACCCCGATCCAGAACGGCAGCGCGCCCTTCTTCTCCACCTTCAATCCGCAGCAATCGCTGGCCACCGCGTTCGCGGGGATGAACGCCCAGGGCACCTGGACTCTCGTCATCACGAATGCCAGCGGCGGCACCGGGGCCACCGGCTCCCTGGCAAGCTGGTCGCTCAGCTTCCTCAAACCGCTGCCCACCACGGGCCTGGGTGAGCCCGGCAGCGACAACGCCAATGGCAGTTTCCGCATCTTCACCCTGTCGCAGACCAATGCGCTCTCGAGCCAGGAGTGGACTTCGGTCGGCCCGGCATCAATTGGTGGTGGTGGTAGTTCGTCGGGTCCTGAGTCGGCTGCCGGCGCTCGGTCGGGTCGAGTGGGCGGCATCGCGATCGACCCGTCCGACCCGTCCGGCAACACGGTTTACATCGGCGGGGCCAGCGGCGGCATCTGGAAGACGACCGACTTCCTTACGACGAGTTCTGGCGGGCCAACGTGGATTCCGCTGACCAACTTCGGCCCCACTTCCGGCGTGAATATCGGCAGCATCACCGTCTTCGGCCGGAACCACGACCCCAACCAGTCCATCATCATCGCCTCCACGGGCGAAGGAGATACCGGCACGCCGGGCGTCGGCTTCCTGATCTCCACGGACGGCGGCACGACCTGGAACCTTTACGACAGCCTGACGAACGTGGATTCCAACGGCAACATCCTGCCGATCGATTCGCCGCTCCGCGACCGCACGTTCGTGGGCACAACGTCGTTCAAGGTCGTCGTCGATCCCCAGCTCACTCCCACCGGCCAGGTCATCATCTACGCTGCCCTGAGCGGCACCAATGGCGGCATCTATCGCAGCGAGGACACCGGCAAGCACTGGCAGTTGATGCTGGCCGGTCAGGCGACCGACGTCGTCCTTGACCCGAACAGTGGAATCACGCTCAGCCCCACCACCGACACGACGGTCGAGGGCAATTTGCAGATCGTCTATGCGGGCATCCGCGGCTCTGGCGTCTACATGAGCCCGAACCAGGGCCAGATCTGGAATCTCATGTCCGGAGGCATCGGCAACCCGCTGATCATCAACGGCACCACCCTGGCCAACGTCAATCCCACAAATGGTCTGACCCCTAATGGCGCCGAGGGACGAATCGTTCTGGCCGTGCCCTCCTCGACCGGCAACGCCGCGGAGGATGCCGTCTATGAGGGTTGGCTCTATGCAACGGTCGCCACGCCCGCCGGAGCGCTCTACGGCATCTTCGTGACCAAGGACTTCGGGCAGAACTGGACGCAGGTCCGCATCCCCACCTTGCCACCGTACGTCAACTCGTACAACCAGGCGATTCCGACCAATGACGTCAGCCAGCCCGACTTCCCGATCATCGGGTCGTCCAGGTTCCCGCAGGGCAATTACAACATCACCATGGCGGTCGACCCGACCGACCCCAGCGTGATTTACGTGGGAGGCACCGCCGACGGCAACCAGACGGGCCTCATCCGCATCGACCTCACGACCATCTGGGACGCCCACTCCCTGGTCGCTTCCTCGTCCTCAGCCAACGATGGTGGAGCAATCAATCTCAGTTCGACGGCGCCGACCACGCGCAACGACAACACGAAGCCTACCTACATACTGGATCCGCTCCCTGACTCCACGTCGTACCTCAATCTGATCCGCAACCCAGGTGACCCGTTCCTGAGCGATGCGACGATCTATACCGCCAATTACAACAGCTTCACCAACAACGGAGCGGGCGTTGAATGGATTCCGTTCGACATGGGTGGGACCGATTACCACCGCGTCGCCACGATGATCGACCCCACCACCGGTTTGCCCCGGCTCATCTTCGGCAACGACCAGGGTGTGTGGAGCGTCCTCGACAATAACGGCACGTTCGAGACCCAGATCGGCTCGTCGGACCAGCTTGCCGGAGTCGACCGCAACGGCAACCTCTCGATCACCCAGTTCTACTACGGCGCCGCGCAGCCGAGTACGGTGGCGGCGCAGATCGCCGGCGCGCTCTTCTACGGCAGCGCCCAGGATAACGGCGGGCCGGCTTCGCCAGCCGGCACCGTTCAGAACGGCAACATCACCTGGAGCGGACCCCAAGGCGATGCCAGCGGCGTGGCCACAGACCAGCAAGGCACGGGCGACCAATACCAGTATTTCTGGCCCTGCTGCGGCGGTGCCTTCACGGACTTCTTCCAGGTCAACGGCGTGGGCCGGACCACCGGCTTGCTCCAGGCCAGCGGCGGCCTGCCCACTCCCGATCCGCAGTGGCCGTTTCTCGGCGGAGCCAACTTCGCGGTCAATCCCGTCAATGGACAGGACATCCTGATCAGCTCCAACGTCGGCCGGATCTTCGCCACGACCAATCAGGGCGTGACCTGGTTCGATATCGGCGACCCGGCGGTCTTCGGCAGTCCCGGAGGCTTCAGCGTGGCGTTGGCCTATGGCGCGCCTGACCCCAACGCCCCCGAGGGCGTCGGCAACCTGGGCAACTTCATGTATGTCGGTACCCAGGCTGGTCGGATCTACGTCACCCAGGACGGCGGCGGCAGTGGCGAGAGCAACGACTGGCTCAATATTTCACTGGGCCTGGACGGCTCGCCGGTCGAGCAGATCATCACCGACCCGTCTCGCGGCAGCCACGCGGCCTATGCCGTGACCACCTCCGGCGTGTTTTATATCGCGGACTCCGTCGCGCTGGCCAATGACCCGACCAATACGTCCCTGGAGTGGGTCAATATCACCAGCAACCTCCACAACATCCCCTACACGATCTTCGGCCAGGCCTACAATCCGACGACCGACCCGAACTCGACCAAGTACAACCAGGCCCAGAACGCCATCTCGTCGATTACGGCCGACTGGCGGTACTTGATTCCCAATAGCCCGTCCGATCCCAACGGTCCCGGCTTCCACCCGGTGCTCTACGTCGGCGTCGGCAACTCTGCCGGCCAGGGCTCGGGCGTGTACCAGTCCCTGGATGACGGCCTGACCTGGACACTCTTCCCCAGCACGAACTTCGGCGCGGTGACTGACGGCGGTTACCTGCCTCATGTCGCGGTCACGTCCCTCAGCCTCTCGCTGGGCAACATCGATGCCAGCACGGGCATGTCGACTCTGGCCGGTCCCTACCAGCCTTTCGTCTTCAATGGCACACTGACGACAGGATCAGCAACGGTTACCGCCGTCAATGTGACGGGACTGAGCCTGGGCGACGTCGTTGGCGGTCCAGGCATCCCCGCCGGGACGACGATCACCGGAATATCCAGCTTGACCAGTTCCATCACGCTCTCCCAGAACGCCACGGTCACCGGAACCCAGAGCCTGGTCGCCACCAATCTGTCCACCAAGGCAGATCCCGATCTGCTCATGGCCTCCACCTACGGCCAGGGCGAGTTCGCCATCAACCTGCCGCCTCTGGTCTTCCCCAGCACGGTGCAGGTCAACCCCAGCGATATCAACGGGACCGACTCCAACGGCAACCCGATCGTCACCACCGCGACCCCCACGATCGAGGGCCTGAGCGAGATCACGGGCTTCGGCAACGCCACGCGGATCACGATCTTCGACGTGACCGACAACAAGATCGTCGGCGGGTTTGACCCGAACAATGTGGCCGGCACCAATGTCCCCGCGAACTGGACCGATGCAAGCGGCAACTTTAGCGTCACGACTTACTCGGGCCTCAGCGGTTTCACGAGCAACGGCACCAAGACGATCGAGATCTATGCCACGGATAACGCTGGGTCCGTGGGCAACATGGTGACCCTCACATTCACGCTCAACGCCACCAACCTGCCGCCGCTGCCCCCGACCAACCCACCGTCGAAGATCTCCTTGCAGCTCCTACCCTCGGAAGCCGTGGTGGTAGACGGCATCACCTATACGAAGTACAGCACTCCGCAATTCATCGGGGTGACCGACACCACGGTCGCCAAAGTGGAGCTGTACAATGCCAGCAACGGCCAGCTATTGGGGACCACCACCAGCATTAACACCCTCACCGGGGCCTTTGCGGTGACGTCCAGCTCCTTGCCGGATGGCTCCTACACCGTCTACGCCATCGCCTACAATGCCAAAGGATCGAAGCAGAGCGCTAACGTTCCGTTCACCGTCAAGACCAAGGGACCAACCCTGGCGCCCACGCTCCAGCTTGCCCCGTACGACGATTCGGGAATCGTCGGCGACAACATCACCAACGTGCGCACGCCGAGCTTCATCGGAACGGTCGGCGCGGCCAATGCCGCGGGCACGGTTGTCGAGCTCTTCCAGGCCGACGCGAACGGGAACCCGACCGGTTCTGTCCTGGCGACGGCAACCCCCGCAAGTAACGGCACGTTCTCGATCCAGTTGGCCAACCCCCTGGTCGACGGAACAACGCCGGTGGTGGCCGAGGACGTTGACGTGGTCGGCAACACCGGTCCCGGGCCCAGCCCCGTCGTCAACGTGACCGTCGTCTCCGTCGGGTCGGACTATAGTGGCAACCTGCTCGATTACAATAACGCACCGATCGTCTACCAGGCGCCGGCGTCCAGCGTCAATCAGGCGATCACAAGCGCCACGACCACCACGCTGAACTCGGCCCTGTCGATCACCAATCAGAATCCGAACGCCACGGTCGCCAGCCTGACCGTTCAGCTCAACATCACTCATCCCAACCTGGCCGACCTGGGCGCCGTGCTCGTCGCGCCGGATGGCAAGACCAAGGTCACGCTCTTCACCGCCGGCACGCTGAGCGGCGCCAATCTGGCCGGAACCGTCTTCAGCGACTCGGCAACGAACAGCCTGGCCCAGGGGAGCGCTCCCTACGCGGGCACGTTCCTGACCACCGATGCCAAGGGCCTGGCGCAACTGGCCGGCCAGAGCTTAAACGGCACGTGGACGCTCCAGCTCACCGACAACGTCGCCGGTAACACGGGCACGCTGACGAACTGGTCGCTCGCCATCACGCCCAATCCCGTGACGACCGCGACGACGTTCTCGTCGACTGGCACAACGGCCATCCCCGGAGCGCCCTCCCTCATCAACGTCTCCGGCCAGGGAGTGTCGACGACCGTCGGCAACATCAGCGTGTCGCTCAACCTCACGTACCCGAGCCTGGGCGATTTGAGCGGGGTGCTGGTCGGGCCGGACGGCAAGACCAAGGTCACTTTGTTCAACGCGGGCGACCTCTCGGGAGCGAATCTGGTCAACACCGTGTTCAGCCTTTCGGCCACCACGAGTCTCTCCGCCGGCACAGCGCCCTACACCGGGACGTTCAAGCCGAGCGATCCGGTGGGACTGTCCAAGCTGCTCGGCCAGCTCATGAACGGTACCTGGACGCTCCAGATCACCGATACGGTCACGGGCAAGACCGGCTCCCTGACTGGCTGGTCGCTGACCCTCGCGCCGCAGGCAGTGACCACTCCGCAGACCTTCCCGCTGCTGCCGGGGACGCTGATCCCGGCCGCGACCAGCACCACCACTGAGGGCAGCCTCAGCTCGCCGCTCTCCATCACCGGCCAGGGCGCGCTGACGGTGGGCAGCCTGAGCGTCCAGCTCAACATCACGGATGCCAATCTCTCCAACCTGAGCGCCGCACTGGTCGGTCCGGACGGCACTCAGGTCACCCTGTTCAACACTGGGGACCTGACCGGATCGAACCTGGTGAACACCACCTTCAGCGACTCGGCAACCACGAGCCTGGCTTCCGGCCGAGCGCCCTACACCGGAACGTTCTTGACGAACGATACCGTGGGCCTCGCCAAGCTGATCGGTGAGAACGTGGATGGCACCTGGAAGCTGGTGATCACCAACGAGGCGACCGGCCAGACCGGGACGCTCAATAGCTGGTCGCTCCTGATCAACCCCGCGCAGTCCGGCAGCGCACCGGTCTCGGCGTCGGTGCCTCCGCCGATCATGATCCCGGCGCCGTCGTCGACCATCAGCTCGCCCCTGACGATCACCGGCATGGGCGCGCTCACGGTGGGCAACCTGACGGTCCAGCTCAACATCACGGACCAGAACCTGGCGGCGCTCAGCGCGGTCTTGATCGGGCCCGACGGCAAGACCCAGGTCACGCTGTTCAACGCCGGCGCCCTTTCAGGGTCGAACCTGACGGGGACGACCTTCAGCGATGCGGCGGCGGGCAGCATCACCAGCGGAACGGCCCCCTACACCGGGACGTTCAAGCCGACCGATCCCAACAAACTGGCTCAATTGATCGGCCAGAACGTCAACGGTACCTGGGCCCTCCAGCTCACCGACACGTCCACGGGCGTCACCGGAACCCTCGACGGCTGGTCGCTGGCGATCACCCCCGCGGCCGTGACGGCTTCGGTGTCCGCTTCCAGCTCCATCCCGGCCGGTCCGAGCGTGATCAGCTCGCCGGTCACGATCACAGGCCAGGGCGCCCTGGCAACCGTCGGCAATGTGAGCTTGACCCTGAATGTCACCGATTCGAGCCTCGCCTACCTGAGCGCCGTGCTCGTGGCACCCGACGGCAAGACCCAGGTGACCTTGTTCAACGCGGGAAGCCTCACCGGGGCAAATCTGACCGGTACGCAATTCAGCGATGCCGCGACGACCAGCATCACCAGTGGAAAAGCTCCTTACACCGGAACGTTCAAGCCGACCGATCCCAACGGATTGGCTCAGCTCATCGGCCAGAGCTTAAACGGCACATGGACGCTCCAGCTCACCAACACGGCCACGGGCGTGACGGGTACGCTCAATAACTGGTCGCTCTCCATCACTCCCCAGGCCGTGACGTCGGCCCTCCCCTCGGCGATTCCCGATGCCTCCGCGTCCACGCTGACCTCGACGCTGCCGGTCACCGGCCGCGGCGACTCTCTGCAACTCGCGAACCTCACCGCCCAGCTCAGCTTGAGTGCTCCCAACCTGGCCGATCTGAGCGCCGTGTTGATCGCGCCCGACGGCAAGACCCAGGTCACCCTGTTCAATTACGGCGACCTCTCCGGGTCAAGCATGGTCAACGCCGTGTTCAGCCCGTCGTCCAGCTATCCCCTGATCACGACCGGTTCAGCCCCCTACACGGCAGTGTTCTATGTTGCCGGTCTGTCTCAGTTCCAGAACATGAGCCTCAACGGGACCTGGACGCTCGTGATCACCAACAAGGCCGCGGCCAACCCGGGCACTCTGGTAAGCTGGTCGCTCGGTATGACGCCGCAGATTCCCGCCGAACCACAGCCTCCGGCGCAGCCCCTACCCGCCCAGGCCGAAGGGGCGCTCTTCGTCCGCGACACTAAGAGCGGCAACGGCCTCTGGTACGCCCAGCCCTCCTCGCCCTCGAATGTGCCCATCTGGTTCAACAACGGCCAGGCACTGGGTTCGGCAACCGACATCCCGCTCCAGGGCGACTTCGATGGCGACGGCAAGACCGACCTCGCCACCTACAATCCCCAGACGGCCGTGTGGACCTTCTCCGAATCCACGCGTGACGGCGCCTCGTTCACGTTCGGAACGCCGGCGAGCGCGACTTACGCCGGGAGCATCCCCGTCGTCGGCAACTTCAACGGCCCGGGTGCCAGCGAGATTGGCGTCTTTGACATTATCACGACCAGGACGGGTGCCCAGGTCGGCCAGTTCACAATCGCCACCTCCGGCGGCGGGGCTCAGCAGACATTCGTGTTCACCCAGGCGACGGCCGGCGACGTTCCCGTGCCGGGCGACTACGACGGCATCGGCCGCGACGAGTACGCCGTTTACCGGCCCAGCACGGACCAGTTCATCATCTACAACCCCACCACCAGCACGTACGAGACGCGCACTGTCACAGGCGCCCCCTCGAGTGCGAACCTGGTTCCCGTGCCGGCGGCGTATGACAACATTTACGACTTCAACAACAAACTCCCATACGAGACCGAGCCGGCGGTGTTCGACCCGTCGACGGGAACCTACTACATCGCTGGCCCGACAGGCACCGAGACCGTCACCTTCGCCAAGGGTGACATCCCGGCGCCTGCCGACTATCTGGGCAACGGCGAGATTCAGCCCGCCGTGTTCCAGCCCTCCACCAGCAATACCCCAATGGAATTCATTGCGTGGAACAGCGCGACCAGTCAGGACGTCGTGGTTTCCACCTTCTCGAACCTGACGGGAGCCACAGTGGTTCCGGTTGCTTCCCCGCTGTTCTACCGGATCCCAAGCAGTGCCGGGCTAACGACTCCGACCGACCCACCCACCTCGCCGACGACTCCGACCGACCCACCCACCTCGCCGCCAACCACGCCACCGACGACACCTCCAACCACACCACCGACCTCGCCGCCGACCACACCACCGACCTCGCCGCCGACCTCGCCGCCGACTTCAGTGGCAGTCACTCCGACGGTGACGTTCGCCCCGGGGAGCGCCGTGGTGGTCAACGGGATTACTTATGCCAACGGCAAACGCCCCGTGTTCACTGGGACGGCTGCCGCGGGCTCGACGGTCCAGGTGATCCTGAGCGGCGCGATGGTGGTCGGCAAGAGCAAGGTGATTGGCACCGTCGTGGCGAATGCGGCAAACAGCTTCACCTTCCAGCTTCCTCCGGGCATCAAGAACGGCAGCTACACCCTTCTGATCCATGTGCTCGGAGGCAGCGGATCGGCCGTGCAGGTCAGCACTCCGCTCGCCTTCAAGGTGGGGCCCATTCCCAAGATCAGGACGGTGCGCAAGCCCCCCGCCAAGCCCTCAAGGCCGCGCAAGACTCCGACCAAACCGGTGGTGAAGGTTCAGCACCACGCTGTTCCGGCTCCTCACCCGGCCGTGGCTCCCATCGTGACGAGGCACCACGTCGTCGATCAGGCGATTCAAGTCCTGGCCCAGGGCCCGCTTCTCCGCAAGAAGAAGCTGGGCCGTTGATCAACCGAATCTCGCCCAACGGGTGAGAACGTACTCCGACTGTGCAAGACCCGGGCGCGGATCTGACCTCCAGCCCGGGTCTTGCTGTCCTCGAAACTCCACTCTGCCGATCGGCTCGACACTGATTCGCGGAGTCGTCAAGGAAGAAGCGTTCGCTTGCGGATACTTCATGTATGGTGTACCATGATTCATGACGACAATGAGTGCATGGCGAGCGCTGTTCACACCCCAGAGGTTCGATAAGATGAACCAACCACCGAATTCAGCAAGTCACGAGCGATCGCGCCATGGCTCCGGTTTCACGCTGATCGAGCTGCTTGTCGTGATCGCCATCATCGGAACTCTTGTTGCGCTCCTCTTGCCCGCGGTTCAGGCTGCCAGGGAGCAGGCTCGGAGAGCCGCCTGCGAGAACAACCTCAAGCAGATTTCGCTCGCCATCGCCCAGTACGCGAATCGCCACGGAGGCTTGCCCCCTGGCTACGTGTCGATCTGGGACCCGATCCACAGCATGGAGCTCGGCCCAGGCTGGGGCTGGGCCAGCATGATCTTGCCCGACCTAGAGCAACAGTCGCTGGCGAACAACCTCCGGTTCGAGACCTTCATGCAGGTGCCCGCCTCGTTGACCGTGCGCACCACTCCCCTGCGCGTCTTTTTCTGCCCGGCGGATCGGATGGCTCGTGTGTGGACGGCCACGAGCAGCGAGACCTGGATGTACATGGGCAAGGTCTATTCGGCCTCGAGTCCCATTTGCGATGTGGCCGGGTCCAATTATGTCGGTGTCTACGGCATCGGCGAGCCCGGCGTGAATGGAGACGGGGTGTTCTACCGGGGCAGTTTCACAACCTTCCCCGATATTGCCGACGGCACCAGCCAGACCCTTTGTGTGGGCGAACGATCAACGAATATAAATCTGGGCAGGGGTCAGGCCACCTGGACCGGAGCCGTACCGGGCGCCACGTTCTGGTCCTGCGCTCCCAATCCTTATGAGACGGACGCGGGAACCTGCGTTCGTGAGGATGGTTCCGGCATGATTCTGGGACACACCGGCGAAGGTCATGGTCCCGGTGATATCTATGCGGACGTCAATCAGTTCCTCAGCCGCCACGGCCGCGGCTCGTATTTCGCCTTCTGCGACGGGCATGTGCGGTTCCTGCAGTACGGGATCAACTACTCGGTGTACTTGGCACTCAGCACGCGAGCCGGGGCGGAGGTCCTCTCCGATGGGTATTAGTGCAATGAGCCTTCTCGCGGAAACCTCCGGCGCCAGCGCAAGGAGAACAGCACGTCGCGTCTACCATCTTTTGCCGGCGCTGACCCTGGGCTTCGCCCTGTCAAGCGCGGTCGTCGGCTGCGGCGATCCCGACCAGCCGCGCGGCCTGACGAAGAAAGCCGTTGCCTTCGACGACGTGCCCGACGCCCTGCGCGGCGCCGCCAGGAAAGCGGTTCCCAAGGTGGACTTCAAGGAAGCCTGGCAGAACCTCGACAGCCAGGGCAAGCTCCATTCGTATGAGATTCGAGGTCGACAAAACTCCGACGGCAAGATCCGTGAGGTCCGCGTCTCGCTCACCGGCGAGATTCTCGAATCGGAGTAGGCTTGCCTCCTCGTGATTGCTCGGGTTGCTTTTCAGAGCTTCCACCTGACGCCCCAGCGTGGATGCTTGCCGTGCCATTTCAGAGTATCGGCATATCGGTAATAGTTCAGGCCGAGAAGTCGCATGGTCACAATTGCAATCCAGACGGCGAGAATCCACCACGGCAGCGCCATGATGAGATAAACCCAGACAAAGCGGTCACGTAGCGCGAACAGGCCCAGACATAGCGCGCCGGCCATCCCCAGGAGGAAAGTCGCCAGCACGAGCGTAGGCAGAAGTGCTCCGCCGTGGCGCGGAAGTGCCATCAAGACGCCTGTCGGCGCGCATGCCATTGGCCGATCGTGCAAGAACGAAAGCATCAAGGCCGCGAGTGCGTACGGCATCCCGAGCAAGACCAGAGACCAGGCGAGGAAAGGTCGGCTGGAGAAAGGCTGATCTCCCGTCGAGAACAGCACCGCGCAGGGAAGAAGTCCGACCGCCGCGCCCAGGACCAGCCAGATCAACCACGGACTCAGCCCGTGAAAGAACCCCTCGAAGTTCCGATCGGGCAGGCGCGGAGGCAGACAATCTCCCCGGGCGCTTGAGACCAGGACGCGACCCAGATACTGCAACAAGTAGATGACAAACAGCGGCAAGAGCAGGAAGGCGGGGATGGCCGAGATCAGGATGATCAGCACACCCAAGGATGGAGTGCCCAGGGTGTTGGCATCAGCCCAGATCGCCAGGCAGTATTCCGGCACCAGCACGGTGGCTCCCCACAAGATGGTGCCCAGCGCAGAGGCCATCGCCACGCCCTCGGCTCCTCTCAGAGGATAGAGGAGCGAGCCGATCACTCCTGTCTCGGGAGTGTCAAAGGGTGGCGAGAATCCCACACTCATCGCTGCTCGAGCCGTTGCTTCGGGCCGAGGCGGATTGCTGGCTGTCCGAGGCGCGACATACAAGGTTTCCGAAGGCGTCTCCCCTGACTGCCTGGCCCATTGATCACCTGGCAGATCCTCCGGAGCAGCTTTGCCAACAACCTCGGCAGCCTCCTGGGATTCCCGGATCGCGCGGGAACACAACGCCAGCGCCGGGGCCTCTCTGGCAACCGACGCCGTGGGAGCGCGGGGCGGTGCGTCAGGCACCTCAAGCCGTCTGCCACACCTGGGACAGCGGCCGACTCTCCCCGGTCGGGCGCCCGGCGCACTCACTTTCTGACCACACGTGCATGTCAAGACTGTCAAGCTCATGATGAGGTTTTAGCTCGCTGGATTCGGTCGTGATGAGACCCCCTGGCGATCGCCAGCAACTACAATTGTAAGTGGCAAGTCGTCGCCGGTCAATCAGCGACACGTCTCGCGGTCGTGCAGGGAGCCGACGAACTCCCAGGCAAGCGGCCGGCGCTTCAGGGCTCACGCTTGAGCTTGTCGCGCAGGGCGGCGACGTCCTTGAACCCGCAGGCCACGGCTTTGTCGAGGCTCGCCCGTGCCGACGCGCGATCACCTTTCCCAAGAAAAGCCAGGGCAAGGTTGTAATGGATTCGGCCGGAGTTGGCTGGATCGGTGCTGGTGCGGAGTGCGAGCTGAAAATCGGCGATCGCCGCGTCGAGCCGGCCGGCCTTGTAGGAGAGAGCGCCTCGGTTCAGCGCCGCGACCGTGAGTGAAGGATCAAGTTCCAGGGCACGAGCATAGTCCTTGAAGGCCTGACTAGATCGACCGAGTGCCTCCAGCGCGCGCGCCCGGTTGTAGTAGCAATAGGCGGTTGTCGGGGCCAGCGCGATACACGTACGAAACGCCGCGACCGCGTCTTCAAAACGGCCCAGTTCGTAGGCGCTGAGCCCTTCGTAAAAATTGGGCCAGAATTTCTGGGGGTCGATGTCGAGGGCGCGCTCGAACTCCTGGGCAGCTTTGTCAATTGCCCCATCCCGGAGATAGCAACGTCCCAGACTGTAATGTTCCCAGGCAGATCGCGGCGGAAGATCGTGCTCGGGTCCCGAGATGGCATGTCCCAGCGCCCGGGCATGGATTCGGCGTTCGCGGTCCAGGGCAGAGCTGGGACCGGTGATGAGGGCGGCCTTGTCGAGAAACGCCAGCGCCTCGCGATGCGCCCGTTCGGTCTCGCTGCCGGCGGCCAGCCGCGCGGTCAGGTCCGTCCGGACGACCGCGAGTTCGAGGAGATCATTGCGAATATTCCGGTCCGTCTCGGCGTCGAGCGAACCTTCCGGCTGCTTCAGGAGCTGCTCGCTTTCCTCCCAGACGGTTTGAATGGTGCGGACCAGCGTTCGGGCCTCTTCGCCCGCCGCCGGCATCATGCCGTACCGGAAACGGACAATGTCCGCCAGATCGTGAAGTCGGAGGGTCGTTTGTCCCAGTCGCGCCTGGAGAAGCTGGTGCTCCAGAGACACCTTGAGCTGCTGGGAGGCTGGCACCAGTGTGGAGGCGCGTTCCAGTCCGCGATTGAGAACGCGAAACGCCTCGGGGAAGCGATGTTCGTTCGTGAGTTGTCGCGCGTTGTCCAGGGCCGTTTCGATCTCGCGCACTCCCTGGCGACGAAAAGAGTAAGCAAGGAAGAGCACGACCGCCATCGCGGCCAGAGTGAGCGACCAGGCGGTCCCACGCGCCAGGGCGCCGGGTTGCCGCCGCCGCCATTTCCGCCAGCGTTCGGCCCAGCTTCGGTTGGGCACGCCGCGGAGCGGCAGGTCGTTGAGGTAGCGTCGCAAGTCGTCGGCCACGGCCGCCGCGTCGTGATAGCGGTCCGCGGGATTGGGTGCCAGACATTTCTGGACAATATCCGCCAGGCCGATGCTCACCAGAGGATTGCGCTGTCGCCAGGATTTGCCGGCCGCGGCCTGGCTCCGGGCGCCGGGCCCACTCAGCGCCTCGCAGAGAAGCAGGCCCAGAGCATAGAGATCCGCACGATGATCGACCGGTCCGGGAACCGCGTCTCCTCGACTCACAGCCTTCAAGGCCGCTTCCTGCTCGGGCGCCATCCAGCTCGGAGTACCGCCCAGCCGGTCGACGACCCGCTCGCCTGCCTTGACGGGTTTTCGGGCGAGGTGGAAATCCAGCAGCATCGGCAGACCATCGCCCGCGATCAACACGTTGGAGGGCTTCACATCCATGTGAACGAGCCCGTGGGTATGGGCCTCGTGCAGTGCATCGGCCAGACAAGCGACGACCCAGCAGACGGCCTGAACGTAAGACGCCTGCTCCAGGAAGCGCCGGTACGGTCCTTCCGTCGACGGACCGGGAACGATCCGTTCCGCGTGAGCCTGGTCGATGATCTCCAGAACATGCCGACCGCGACGCTTTTCCGGAGGCAGCTCAACGACCGCGGCCAGAATCCGCACCAAGCTCGTGCCGCCAAAGTAAGGCATGCAGAGCAGCCTGAGGCCGCGCTCCGGAAACGTCTGCTCGGAGTACAGGGGGATGATATTGGTGTGCTGCAACCGGGCCAGCGACAGATGCTCTTCATGATCAAGTGCACTGATCTTCAAGACAACCAGGCGGTCGGCCAGCGCCGGCTCCTCCGCCAGGAAGGTCTTTCCCGACGCGCCGCGGCCCAGTTCCCCGAGCAGGTGGAAGGGCCCGAGCTCCTCGCCTACCTCGGGAAGCACCGCGGTCCGGGAAAGCGGCCAGAGGAGCCGATCGCAGTCGAGCAGAATCTCGAGCTGTTCTTTCCACTGAGGGTACTGGCTGGTGACCTCCGCCGTCGGCACGTCCTGGCCCGCTTCGCGACGGAGACAAACCTCCTCGTAGACCAGTCGGACAGCGTGCTCGACGCTGAGGCCGGGATGTTGTTTGATCACCTCGGCGGCGGTGAGCTGGCGACCGTTCGCCCAGGCTTCGCTCATCAGACGGACCTGCCGCGAGACCCAGATGCTTGCCGAACCGCGCGGGCTCTCCGAGAAGTCGAGATCACCGCTGGACGGCTCGCGCGGTGGTCGTGGACTTTCGGCGGAGGAGAGGGGCATGGTCTAGTCCGCTTCCGGCGCCGGGTCCGTGGAGGCGCCCGAAGACCGTCGGGGTATGGCCAGCCGTCGCGCCAGGTCGTAGAGGATTCGGCGGATGCTCCCCTCGTGCAATCCCGTTCGCGCGGCGATCTCGGCCAGGGGAAGGCCCTGGCGCTTCAACTGGAGGATCTCGCGATGGGCGGGATGGCACTTTTCGAGCATCCGCTCCCAGAGTTCGTGCCCCTGGGCAACCTCGCTGGGTCTCGGTTGATTGGCCTGGGGTAGTTCATAGGGCGTGACGTCATCCAGGGGGCGCTCCTGCTCCAGCGCCCGGTGGTGCTCGCGACGCCGGTCGATCAGGCGGTTGCGAGCCACCTTCATCAAGAAGGCCCGCAGGTGAGAGCGGTCGGTAAATCGCCATCCCGCCTCGCGAAAGCGACAGAGGACGTCGGCCCAGACAGACTGGATGATGTCCATCGAGTCGAGCTTGGAGCGCAAGGGGCCGGTCAACTGCCGGCGCACGGCCATCCGGAGATAAGGCTCGTAAGCCAGGAAAGCCCGCTCGGCGGCTGCGACGTCTCCATCGTTGAGCCGCTCGATCAGTTCATCGAGATGGTCGACGCTCATGTCAACCTCGTGGACCAGCTTCCCGGAAGCTCCGGGAATCCCAGCAGTTCTTCACTCCCCAGCGCGTCCTGTCGGGCAGCGGACTTCCAGCCTGTCCCTCTCGAACGCAGACGACGCCGCGCCATCTCGACGACGGTGACCGCGCCTAGCAACGCGAGCGAAAGCGGCAGCACACGAGCCGTTCCCTGCTCCGCGAGCTGTCCTGTTCCCAGCGCCTCGAGCTGGTCGAAGAACTGATCGACCGCCCTTTCCAGGGCAGCTCGATCGAACGGGGCGGCACTCGTGATCAGGCCGGCACTCTGAGGAAGAGGCAGTTCCTCGCCGGCGCCAGGCGTGCCGGACGTCACAACGGCTGGGGGAAGCGTTGCCACTTGGGTCGTTTCGTCAACCGTCAGGGCAGCGCGGGAATCGGTCGCTACCTGAGCGACGGTCGAGACAGCCGGCAAGGGCCCCTGAGCTGGCTCAGCAGGTTGCCCGGAGGCTGATTCCTCGGGCCGCCCCACATGCGTCGTCGATTCGCCGTGGGGCAAGTCCGTGCCAAAAACACGCGACACGTGCGCTGACGGCACGGGAACCGCGAACCCGATGACATTCGCCTGAGCCTGCACGCTCTGATTGACTGCACCAGCACTTTGCGCGGGCTGCGTGGTGACGGCAACGGCGGCGGGAGCGGGGGAACTGGCGGTCTGACCTTGATCCAGGTTCGTCGCGGCGTTTGATCCCGGCAAATCGCCCGTGGATTTGTCAGGAGGCTGGTGAGTCCAGGAAGGATCCTCTGGCCTGTACCGCTGGAAATCAGCCAGCGAAAATCCCGAAGAAGATCCCTGAGCAAAGAAAGGAGCAGGCAGGCTCTGCGTGATGTCCGCGGGAGGGGATCCCTCTGGAATCGAGAACGCTTCCAGCGGCGCCGATCCGGTCATCGCGCTCTCCTGCCCACCCATCTGCAAACCTGTTTCTCCGAACGGCTGTTGCAGCATCATGACCGTATTGAAAGCCGGACGTGCAGGCGCCAGCTCAGACCAGGGAGGCATCGCATCAGGAAGCTGAAGCGTTCGGAACTGAACAACAGATCCACCATGGAAGGGCGCTTCAAAAGAACCCGCGCCGTAGGAGACTGGAGTCATGATCCCCGGCGGACCGAAATCGATCGTGTGGATGTTTAATTGAAGACCAAATCCCATCATGATGGCAGGCGCGGTTGAAACCTGGAACACACCGGTCCCCCCGCTCAAGAGATAGCGGCTCTCCAGGAAATCAAGATTCGGCCTGCGATCGCAGGTTGGCACAAAATGCTTACCCATGGATTGCTTCGCCCCTTGAAGCCGAAGCCGCATCCACCCATGGTTCACTGGAGGGGATGCCGTGAAATTTCCTTCTGATCGTATCGGATTATCCGACGCCTTTCCAGTCGACTTCGCCGCGCCCCAGGACTCGGGGTGTAAGACGCGGTTCGCGCCGGCCGAGGCTGGTGGTAGCATGTCAAGCCG
>JBMFUH010000032.1:0-17514 GCA_049966735.1 Isosphaeraceae bacterium | reverse complement strand
GTCGGCCGGGGACCGATGTCAAGCTGACCGTGCTGCACGAGGGTTCCGAGGATACCGAAACGGTCTCCATCACCCGGGCCATCATCGAGGTGCCCAGCGTTCTGGGAGATCGCCGGCGCGCCAACGACGAATGGGAGTTCATGATCGACAAGGACAAGAAGATCGGCTATGTCCGGATCTCCAGCTTCGTCCAGAACACGGCCGACGAGCTGCGCAAGGCTCTCGAACAGCTCCGGGAGGAAGGGGTCAAGGGGCTGATCATCGACCTCCGCGACGATCCGGGCGGACTCCTTAGCGCGGCCGTGGAAATCTCCGACATGTTTCTGGAAAAGGGCAAGGTCGTCAGCACCGAAGGCCGCAACACCATTCCCAAGTCGTACATGGCGCAGAAGAATAGCCCGTATGAAGACTTGCCCCTGGTCGTCCTCGTCAACCAGAACTCGGCCTCGGCGTCGGAGATCGTCTCGGCCGCGCTCCAGGACAACGGCCGGGCGACAATCGTCGGCCAGCGGTCCTACGGCAAGGGCTCGGTGCAGAACATCCTGGAGCTGGAAGACGGCAGCAGCGTGCTCAAGCTGACCGTGGCCAGCTATCACCGGCCCAACGGCGCCAACATCCATCGCTTCCGCGATTCCAAGCCCACCGACAAGTGGGGCGTTTCCCCCAATCCGGGCATGGAAGTCAAGCTGACGCCCAGCGAGTACACGAAGTGGTTCATTGCCCGCCGCGAGCGCGACATCGAGTCCGCCGCCAAGGGCCATCGCCGAACGCCCGTACCCGCTCCGGAAGCCGAAAAGAACAAGGAGACAGGCAAGACCAAGGAAGCCGAGAAGCCCAAGACCGACGAGAAGACGAAGCCCAAGGCAGACGACAAGGCCAAGCCCAAGACCGACGAGAAGGCCAAGCCGGAGTCGAAGGCTCATTCACCCCACCACCAGAGCGGTCCGTTCGTCGACAAGGTGCTGGACAAGGCTCTCGAGGTCCTCAAGGCCAAGCTCGCCAAGGCGGAGAAGGCCAAGGCGGCGTGAGGTCAGCGCGTCGGTATTCGTGGCACAAGATTCCAATCTTGTCATGGTTCAACCAATGAATTGACAAGATTGGAATCTTGTGCCACCGCGGAATTGACAAGCTTGGAATCCTGCCCCACCGCGGATTTGGCAATGTCCCCCTCCCACCTGACTTTCCTGGCCCTCGAGACGACCTGCGACGAGACGGGGGCCGCGGTGCTCGAGGGGCCGCGGCCGCCTGCGGTCGGGGTTCCCCGGGTCCTGGCCAGCGTCGTGGCGTCTCAGGTCGGGTTGCACCAGCGGTTCGGCGGAGTGGTTCCCGAGATCGCCTCGCGCGCTCACGTGCGCCAGGTCTTGCCCATGATCGATGAGGCCCTGCGCAGGGCGAACGTCGCGCTCGCCGATCTGGGCATGATCGCCGTGGCGACGCGTCCGGGGCTTGTCGGCGCGCTCGTCGTGGGTCTGACGGCGGCCAAGACGCTGGCCCTGGCGCTCGATGTCCCGCTCGTCGCCGTCGATCACCTGGAGGGGCATCTCTACGCTTGCCAGCTTGCCTTTCCCGACGAGCAGGTCTATCCCTGCGTGGGCCTCGTGGTCTCCGGGGGACACACCAGCCTCTATGTTTGCCGCGGTCCGCTCGATTGCGAGTTCCTGGGCGGGACGACTGACGATGCGGCGGGCGAGGCGTTTGACAAAGTCGCCAGCCTGCTGGGCCTCGCTTATCCCGGCGGGCCGGAGATCGAGCGCGCGGCCCGCGTAGGCAATCCCAAAGCGTTTGCCTTCCCCCGTTCCTTCATCCACGACGACCGTCCCGTCTTCAGTTTTTCCGGCCTCAAGACAGCCGTCCTCTACGCGCTGCGCGGTCAAAACGAAGAGAAGGGCGCTGTGGTCCCCTCGCCCGCGTTGGTTGCCGACCTGGCGGCCAGCTTTCAGGAGGCGGTCGTCGACGTTCTCGTGGAAAAAACCCGACAGACGCTCAAGAAGACGGGCCTCAAGCGCTTAGGCGTGGGCGGCGGTGTGGCGGCAAACAGCCTCTTCCGCGAGCGGCTCGGGGCGATGGCAGATCAGTGCGGCGTGTCACTTTTCATCCCGCCTCTTTCCCTTTGCACCGACAACGCCGCCATGTCCGGCATCGCCCTCGCCAAACTGGCGGCGGGGCAGGTGGCCGCGCTCGACATCGACGTCACGGCGGGTCTGGTGCGGCCGAAGGGAGTACACAAAGTTCGTGGAGATGATCATGCACGGCATCTGGAATAGGACCTGGACGCGCACCGCGGTCCCGTTGCTCTTTCTTGCGATCGCTCCGTTTCTTCACGCTGCCGCGGATCGCGGCGTTGCGAAACCACCCAACATCGTGGTGATCCTCGCCGACGATCTCGGTTACTCCGATTTGGGTTGCTACGGCGGCGAGATCCGGACGCCGAATCTCGATGGGTTGGCCGCGGGCGGATTGCGCTACACGCAGTTTTACAACACGGCGCGGTGCTGGCCGACGCGGGCGGCGCTCCTCACCGGTTACTACGCGCAGCAGGTTCGCCGCGACACGTTTCCCGGCGAGCGCGGAGGAGGGCTGGGCAAACGCCCCGCCTGGGCTCGGCTCCTGCCGGAGATGCTCCGCGCCCGCGGCTATCGCTCGTACCACTCGGGCAAGTGGCACATCGACGGAATGCCGCTGGCCGGCGGGTTTGATCGGTCCTATTACGTGGAGGACCTGGGACGCTACTTTCATCCGCGCTCGCTTTACGAGGATGATCGGAAGCTGCCTCCGGTCCGGCCCGGCTCGGGTTACTACACGACGATCGCCATGGCCGAGCACGCGATCGCCTATCTGAAGGACCACGAGCAGCACCAGCGCGACCGGCCCTTCTTCCTCTACCTGGCGTTCAACGCGCCCCACTTCCCGCTTCATGCCTTGCCGCGGGACATCGACCGCACGCGTACCCGATACCTGCTTGGCTGGGAGAAGGCGCGGGCCGCGCGGTGGCGGAAGATCGAACAACTCGGGCTGGTCGACGGCAATCTCTCGGCAGTCGAGCGCCAGCTCGGTCCGCCCTACGACTTTCCCGACGCGATCAAGCAGTTCGGCCCCGGCGAGGTCAACCGGCCGTTGCCCTGGGCCGAGTTGAGCCAGCGGCAGCAGCTTTTCCAATCGATGAAGATGGCGCTGCACGCGGCCATGATCGAGCGCCTCGACCGCGAAGTCGGCCGGGTACTCGATCAGCTTCGGTCGATGAATGCATACGACAATACTTTGATCTTCTTTCTTTCCGACAACGGGGCCAGCGCGGAGATGATGATCCGGGACGACGGCCACGACCCCAAGGCGCCTGCCGGCTCGGCGGCGACTCACTTTTGCCTGGGCCCGGGCTGGTCCACAGTTTCCAACACGCCCTTCCGCCGTCACAAGACCTGGGTGCACGAGGGCGGCATCTCGACCCCGCTCATCGTCCACTGGCCGCAAGGAATCGCGGCTCGGGGCGAGCTGCGCCACGACGCCGGCCACGTGATCGACCTGGTTCCGACCATCCTGGAAGTGGCCGGCGCCAGCCGATTCAAGACCTGGAAGGGCACGCCCGTTCCAGCTCCGCCTGGGATCAGCCTTGTGCCGTCCTTCTCAAGTGATCATGCGGTTCATCACTCGGAACTGTGGTGGTCGCACGAGGGCAACCGAGCCATCCGGGTTGGCGATTGGAAGCTCGTTGCCGCGAGAGGTCGGGACTGGGAACTCTACGATCTGGCCCACGACCGGACCGAGACTCTCGACCTGGCCCGACAGTTTCCCGAGAAAGTCTCGGAGCTGTCGGCCGTCTGGAAGCTGCGGAGGGACGAGTTCCTGGAGCTGTCGCGGAGTGACAAGCGACCGCCCACAAAGCAGGTCCGAGCCTCGCGACGAAGTCGTTGATCGGCAACCCTACTGCTCTCACTTGAACCGCCCGATCGGCAGCCCCAGGATCTTCTGAAAGGGGGTGACGCCCATGCCAAAGCACAAGCAAGCCGGCGTGCAGAACTCGAAGAGGAGCGATGCAGGACAAAGATCGGGCACTTCCGGGACATCCAAGCGACGACCGGCGGGTGAGAAGAAGTCCGGGACTGCGCCTTCCGATTCCACAGAGCAACGCAATGCTGGTCTCGGTCCTCCAACCGGTCCCGACCAGTGTGCTCCGTGCGACGGTTTTCGCCGCGAGTGTCAGACTTATGCACGGCTCAAACCTGACCTGGTCAAGCGTGCCGAAGGGCATTTCGTCGTGATACAGGGGGAAGAGGTCGAGGGCCCTCTGGAGACTTACGGAGACGCTCTCCGCGCTGGCTACCGGCGATTCGGACTCGACCGGCCTTTTCTCGTACAGCAAATCCTTGCCGTCGATCCGGTCGCCTCTCTCTCCCGCGATGTGGTGCCATGCCCAGCCTGACTGTCAAACGGCTATTGATCGACGGCGCGATGCTCAAGCTGTTGGTCCCAGCGTGCCGCGCGCTGAAGCACTCG
Source organism: Isosphaeraceae bacterium (assembly GCA_049966735.1). Classification (GTDB taxonomy): domain Bacteria; phylum Planctomycetota; class Planctomycetia; order Isosphaerales; family Isosphaeraceae; genus Aquisphaera. Next base: position 13,023 of record JBMFUH010000032.1, on the reverse strand, counting down.
CGGCGGCAAAACGGCCGCCAGTTTATCCGATCGAGGTCGTAGCTCTGGTCGATACGGGAGCGTCGACCACCTGCATCGATCCGTCGGTTGCCCACGCTCTCGGTCTGACCATGACTGGCTGTCTCGATCTGAAGACGGTCTCCGCGGGCGCGGTTCCCGTCAGAGCAGCGCGGTACGACATACAGGTCCTGTTTCCATGGTCCCCTCCCTTCTCGATCGCCCCCGAGATGCCTGTCGTCGCGACGGATCTCACCCATCTTGGAGTTCAAGCATTGCTGGGGCGAGACGTCCTGTCGAGGTGCCTTCTGGTCTGGAATGGACCAGAAGACTCGATGACATTCGCTTTTTGATGGCTTCAAAACCGAACCACGACATCCAGCGACCCGTTCAGTCCCGTGAGATCGACGTCCTGTTGCGAGGCGTCAAAGGCCTTGTGCTCGCGGCCGTTGATCGTCACGGTGGCGATCGGCCGCTTTGCCGGTTCGCGGAACCGGATCACGATCCGCGGCGGCTGGGAGGTCAGCTTCAGATCGACCCTGGCGCGAACCGTATCATCAGGTTCCTTGGGAAAATAAGTGACGCTCACTTTCCCCCAGCGGGTCAGCACATTCTCCAGGCCGATGGGCCGGGACTGACCAAACCAGACGCGGGGGATGGCCCGGCCGAGGAAGAGACCGTCGCGATTGCCGTAGACGAACATGTAACGCAACCACATGACGGCGTTGGCCTCGTCGCTGGTCTTGGGGTGGGCCGTGTTGCCGTAGCCCAGCTCCGGAAACGGATGCTCGACCATGGCGTTGATCTCTTCCCGATAGCACGCCAGCCAGGAGTTGAAGAACATCCAGAGGTAGACTTCAGGCTCGTCGCGATCGAGGTACGGCATGAGCCCTGCCAGCAAGTTGGGCTGGATTGACAATCCTCCCCGGCTGAACCAGTCGTTGGGCTCGTCGACGATCGCATATCCGTAAGGAGGAGACATGTATCGGTTATCTTGATAGTCGTCGAGAATCCACTGGGCCTCGACCCCACGGGGATCGTAGAGACCGCTGATCAGAAGATAAACCGAGCCCTCGAGGGTTTCGCGAATCCAGCCGACATCCCGACCGCGGCGGTAGAGTTGACTCGGATAATACGGCACCCAACGGCCGTTCCGCAGCCGGACCAGTGGACAATGCTGGCGCATCGTCTCGAAGCCCCTGCGCAGGTCGTTGCCGTAGGCGTCGGCCTCGCGGCGAATCCGTGCCGCTTCAGTGTGTCCGAAAGATTCCAGCGTCCTCGCGGCGGTGTCGACTCCACGCCAGATCATCGCGTTGCTCGTCAGCCAGTAGCGATATTCCTGGACGTCTTCCAGACCGCCTGCCGGCAAGAAGCCTCGCTCCCATCCGCGGGAGCTGGGCAGGCTTTGCATCGTAAGTTTCCTTTGGCGGAAGACCCAGTCGCAGGCTGCGATGAGCGCCGGAGCCGCGTGCTCGAACCAGGCCCGGTCCTGCGTGTAGAGGGCGTGCTCGGCGAGCCTCCAGAGAATCCAGCCGTGGTTCTGGTTGTACGAGGCCGCGAACGAGAAGCGTCCTGCACCATGGAGCACCCCTTTGTGATCGCTATAGCGGCCCAGGAGCGGTTCGGTTCCCTGGAACCGCAGCCAGACCTCGAGCCTGCGCCGGGCGTCATCGACCAGCCCCCGCTGGTCCAGTTCCTCATTGATCATGCACGACTCGTTGCCGCAGTTGCTGTAGGTGGAGGTGCCGACTGATGTGTTGATCAGCTCGGGCTCGCCCGGCATGGCCGGATCGCTGATTTGGACGTTGGTGAGATGTGAGCGATAAAGCGCATCAAGCTGCGATACGGGAGTCTGAATCCGCGCTCCGCGCTCACCTTCCTTGCGCCAGAATGCCGCCAGTTGAGCACGCGTCGCGTCGAAGTCGATCGCGCGCAACTGGTCGAGCTCCGCGGGGCTCTCCAGGTTCACGAACGGGATCTTCAAGACGAGATCACACGACTGGCCGGGGTCCAGGTCGCGCGCGAACGTGAGGCCCGTCTCTTTGGGCTGACCTTTCATCGTCGTCTCCACGCGGGCCCGCGGCACCTTGCGGCCGCGCCAGACGCCGCTTAATAGCCCTGCCTCGAGCGACAGCGCTTCACGCGGGGAATTCGGCACCAGCCAGTCGCTGAGCGCTCCGCTCCGCCGATCGTGGCCGTAGGGGTTCGGCGAGCGCGAGCTGCTTGAAGAGTGTTCGAGAGGCAGCCTGGCCGTCTGCCTTGCCGCGCCGACGTTCCTGAGTCGGAATCGCACCAGGCAAACCAGGTCGCGATCACCCACGACGGGACCACTTTTGATCTGTCCGTCCAGCGGAGCAGCGAGGCTGGTCTGCTCAAGCTCGATATCATCCTTGCGCACCCGGAGAGTTGACGCCAAGGCCGGCGCGGGATCGGTGCCTCGGCCCTGAACGATCCAGTCTTCCAGACCGAAGAAGAAGCGGCCGTGGCTGTCGTTGGCGTAGCGTTTGGTATCCGCGGCCGGGAGCTGGCGAACGGTTGTGCTCTCGAGCGTGATGTCGCCGTTGGGGTCTTGCCAGAACCGTTGCCGGCAGTTCTTGAAGCCAAGGCTCCACGCGGCGCTGTGCGGCCGAGGCTGGCCCAGAAACGCCGTCGCATAGCTCTGCTCGGGAAGCTCCCGTACGCGCTGGGCGATCGTCTTCATTCGCGTGCAACGCGCGATGTACTCCCGGGAGGTCGTCGAATCGACCGAGGTGGTGATGAAAACCCCTTTCTCGGCAAACCAGATCGGCCCCTGAGCCTTGAGGCTCGCGAGCGAGATCGTGAACGAGTCGTCGCCGAGGATGAACCGGACGTGGCCGTCGTCGCCGCTGTAGCGAAAGCTCGGAGTCATGTGATCGACATCCAGCTCGAAGGAGGCCGGTCCGGACTTGTCATGCTCGGTCGCCCCTTCCTTGAGACGGCATCCGACCCCGGGGCGAACAGTCCGGACGATCGCGTTGTAGCCGTCGAATCGAAATGGTCCGGCGGGAGTTCGGCCGCCCGCGTTGAGCTCGACTCGCAACGTCGTGCGCGCAGTGGCTGATCGTGTGAAAACACGCACATGCTTGATCAGATCCGCCTGCACGCCCTCGATTCGCAAGCCCAGGGTGCGACGGAACCGGACATCGTAGTCGACACGCTCGGGAAACGCTCTCGTGAGCGGTTCAAACTCCATGCGAATGTGGCCGCTGGCGGTGCGAGTCACGCGAGTGCTGGCGCGTTTCCAGTGCCCGTTGAACCAGTCGTCGACTCTGGTCCAGCCAAACTGGCAGGGCTGAGTCAGATCTCTGGCCCGCTCCAGGTCGGTTCCCGGCCAGTTCTGCTGGAGGTACGACAGGCCGACCGTGCCGGGCAACGGACCGTCGACGTTCAGCTCAACCGCCACGATGTCACGCGTCTCCTCGAACCGGATCTCACCTGGCGGACTGTGGGGCAAGGCAAAGGGAGCGACATCGAATGCCGCCGCGCGGTCGCTCTCGATCGCCGCGGAGTTCGCCCGAGCGTCCAGGCAGGGAAAAAGTGAGAAAAGAAAGACCAGAGTCAAACTGGATTTGAGACATGATTGCAATCTCATGGGTTCGTGCTCCAGCGCCATCTCAGGGATCTTCTTGTATCGACCAGATAGCTGCACTATAACTCCGAATCATCCAGCGCCGTCAGGGCCTACCCTCCCCGACCTTTGAGTGTGTTGCAACGCGTCTCCGCCCCTGTTACCGTGCCAGAGGAACGTGCCACGAGGCAACCGAGTGCTCTCCGCGATGCATGGGGAAGAGAACATGAACGTCAACCGACTTTTCCTGGCCCTGGTTCTGTCATATCTCGCCGCCCGCGGCGACGCGCTGGCGCAGGGGTCCGCCAAACCGCTTTACTTCGACGCCAGCCAGCCCATCGCCCGACGCGTCGACGACCTGCTGGGCCGGATGACGCTCGAAGAAAAGATCGGTCAGATGAACATGCCCTGTGTTTACGAGTCGGAACTGGGGCGTTCGATCAAGGAAAAGATGGAACGAGTCCAGAAGTTCGCCGCCGGAAGTTTGCTGGAGAACTTCGGTCCCGGGGGCGGCTTCTTCACCTTGTCCAACACGATTCTGCACGAAGGCACACGCCAGCAGGCCGAGTTCCTGAACCGGCTTCAGAAGATCGCCCGGGAAAAAACACGGCTGCGGATTCCCCTGCTGGAGACGGAGGAAGGAACGCACGGACTGATGTGCCCGGGCGCGACCATCTTCCCGGAAGGCCCAGCGCTCGGCAGCACCTGGAACATGGATCTGCTGAGCCGCGTTTACGCGACGGCGGCACGCGAGGCGCGGGCCGTCGGCGTGCATCAGATCTTCACGCTGGTCGTCGAGCCCATCCGCGACCCTCGCCTGGGACGGAACGAGGAAGCGTTCAGCGAAGATCCTTTCCTCTGCTCGCGAATCGCCGAGACCATCGCCCGCTCGGCCCAGGGCAACAATCTCGCCGCGCCGGACAAGGTCGTCTCCGGGCTCTGCCATTATCCGGGCCAGAGCCAGCCGGTCAGCGGACTCGAACGCGGAGCCATGGAGGTCTCGGAGCGCGCCTTGCGCGAGGTCTTCCTCCCTCCCTGGCAGGCCGGCATCAAGAACGGCGGAGCGCTCGGCGTCATGGCCACCTACCCGGCGGTCGACGGTGTCCCCACGCACGCCTCGTCCTGGTTGTTGACGCATATCCTCCGTGACGAAATTGGCTTCGACGGCCTGGTGCTTTCGGAAGGAGGCGGTATCGGCACGCTCGTCTACGAGGGCCTGGCCCCTGCGCAGAAGGAAGCCGGAGCGCTTGCACTTGCCGCGGGGGTGGACGTCGGAATCTCGTTCGAGTCGGGTTACATGGGCGATCTGATCGAGAGCGTCCGTACGGGCAAGGTGCCGATGAACCTGGTGGACAGGGCCGTCCGGCGCATCCTCAAGCAGAAGTTTCACCTGGGCCTCTTCGAGAAACCACTGGTCGATGTCGATCACGCCGTCCGGACCGTCCATCAGCCGGCGCATCAGGAGACCGCCCTCGAGGCCGCGCGCGAGGGCATCGTCCTGCTCAAGAACGAGAAGAAGTTGCTTCCCTTGAGCAAATCGCTGCGCTCGCTTGCCGTGATCGGCCCGAACGCGGACGATCCGCACAACCAGCTTGGCGATTACACGCCGTCGGTCGTCCCGCAACACATCGTCACGATTCTCGAAGGCATCAAGCAAATCGTCTCCGCGGACACGAAGGTGAACTATGTGAAAGGATGCAACGTCACCGGCAATCGACGGAATGAGATCAACCAGGCGAAGGAAGCCGCCGCGCATGCCGATGCGGCGATCGTCGTGCTCGGCGAAAGCGAAGGCCGGGCCGAGGGAAGCCCGTCGACCGACGGAGAGGGACACGACTCCGCAACCCTCGAGCTGACAGGGATGCAGGAAGAGCTGGTGAAGGCGGTCCACGCGACAGGAACGCCGACCATCGTCGTCCTGATCAACGGCCGCCCCCTGGCCGCGCGCTGGGCGGCGGAGCACGTGCCCGCGCTTGTCGAGGCCTGGCATCCCGGCGAGCAGGGGGGCAAGGCCGTCGCCGAGGTTCTCTTCGGCGATGTCAATCCCAGTGGCAGACTCTCGGTGACGGTCCCGCGCCACGCTGGCCAGCTTCCGGTTTACTACAATTACAGGCGGTCGAAGGGCTACTGGCTCAAGCAAGGCTGGGGCCGCGCGTATGTCGACATGCAGCCCACTCCCCTTTATCCGTTCGGCTTCGGCCTCGGCTATACCACGTTCGAGTACAGCGGACTGCAACTGAGCGCCAAGCAGATCAGTCCGGAGCAGGGTCTGGAGATCAAGCTTCAGGTGAAGAACTCAGGCGATCGGCCGGGCAAGGAGACCGTCCAGCTCTATGTCGAAGACGTGGTCAGCAGCGTGACGACGCCCGTCAAGCAGCTTCGCGGCTTCGCCAAGCTGGAGATCGATCCCGGCCAGTCGAAAACCTGCACGTTCCGGTTGACTCCGGACGACCTGGCACTGTACGACAGAAACCTCCGGCGCGTCGTCGAGCCGGGTCAGTTCCGAGTGATGGTGGGCTCGTCGTCCGACGACATTCGACTGACGGATCAGTTTGAGGTCAAGTGATTTCGTGACTGAATGAGAGACAGCGGGGGCGTTCTGGTGTCGGAAACGTTGAACGAGACAACTCCAGGCTTGAACCGGGCACTCGGCCTGAGAGAGCTGGTCCTCTACGGCATCGTCCTGATCCAGCCAACCGCCCCCATGCCGCTCTACGGCGTCGTCTGTCAGGAGGCCAAGGGGCATGTCGTCACCACCGTGTTGATCGGCATGGTGGCCATGCTCTTCACGGCCATCAGCTACGGGCGAATGGCCCGGGCCTACCCCAGCGCGGGGTCCGCGTACACGTACGTCGGCCGGGAGCTGCACCCCGCGCTCGGCTATCTCACCGGCTGGGCCATGATCTTTGACTACATCTTGAACCCGACCATCTGCGTGATCTGGTGCGGCAAGGCCGCGATGAACTTCGTGCCGACGGTGCCGTTTGCCGGCTGGGCTGTCTTCTTCGCGGTGCTCTTCACTCTGCTCAATCTCCGCGGCATCAAGGCCAGCGCGCGCACCAACGAGTGGATCACCGCCGGTCTGGGGGTGGTGATCATCCTCTTTTTCATCGCCGCGGCACGCACCATCTTTCGCTCACCCGACCACACGGTCAGCCGCTTTCTCCTTCCCTTTTACGACCCGTCAACCTTCTCGTGGAAAGCGGTGTCGACGGGAACCTCGATCGCGATGCTCACGTACATCGGTTTCGACGGCATCTCGACGCTCTCGGAGGAAGCACACAATCCACGGCGGAATATCTTGCTGGCGACCGTGCTGACTTGTCTCTTGACCGGGGTTCTGGCGGCCTCTCAGGTCTACGCCGCACAGCTTGTCTGGCCGGGCCATGAGAATTTTCCCGACGTCGATACGGCGTTCGTCCACATTGCGGGCTATGCCGGCGGCCCTACCCTGTTCGTCATTGTCAACCTGGCCCTCTTGCTGGCCACGATCGGCTCCGGGTCCGGTTCGCATCTCGCCGCGGGACGATTGCTCTACGGCATGGGCCGGGACAACGCCATTCCCAGCCGCTTCTTCAGCGCGCTGGACCCCCGGACCCAGATCCCCCGGAACAACATCCTGCTCGTGGGCGGCCTGGCACTCGCCGGCGCGTTCTCGGTGAGCTACCAACTGGGCGCCGAGCTGCTCAACTTCGGTACGTTCATCGGCTTCATGGGGGTGAATATCGCGGCCTTCGTGCGCTATTATGTTCGCGCGGAGAGACAAACATTTCTCAACCTGGCGCCGCCCTTGATCGGTTTCGTCATCTGCCTGTACATCTGGTGGAGTCTTCGCCCCGTGGCCAAGATGGCTGGCCTGGCCTGGCTGACCGCCGGCTTGCTCTACGGGGCCTGGAAAACCCGGGGCTTCCGGCACCAGATCCAGTTCGCCGCCGTCGACGAATTATAGGAATCCGCCGACCAGCGGCGGATTTTTCAATAAATTCCGCATCCCGGCGGGTCTTCTCTCCAGACCTTCGATGAAGGAGCCGCGCGAGCGGGCGAACCGAAGCGGAGCCGGGATGGACAATCTGCGAGAACGGCTGGCGCGCGGTGACCGGGCGGCATTTGCCGAACTGTACGACGCCTGTGCCGCGCGGGCCCATCATTACCTGGTCGCCCGCCTCGGGTCGCGGACCGACGCGGATGATGTGCTCCAGGAGACCTTCGTCCGCCTGGCCCGTGATCGGCGCAAGCTGGCGCACGTGGAGAACCTGTTGGCTTACGTCGTCGCGACCGCGCGCAACGAGGCAAGCCGACTCATCGAACGTCGTCTCCGAGAGGACAGACGAAGGATGGAACTCGCTTCCGAGATGCGGACCGTCGAAAGGGCAAACGCGGAGGGAGTCCGGGATGCCGCGGAGCAGGTCGCCTTGCTCATGGAAAAGCTCGACCCTCCCCTCCGTGAGATCGTGGAGCTGAAGGTCTTCGGCGGCCTCACCTTTCGGGAGATCAGCGAGGTGACCGGCCTGCCGCGGGGAACCGTGGCGACCCGGTATCGATCCGCCCTGGAAACGATGCGCGGTCAACCGATCAGGGATTGGCAATGAACCAGGATATCGAGTACCTGCTGAATCAAGTGACGCCGCGGGCCCTGCGGCCGGAACTGCGTCAGCGTGTCTTGGCCGCGGTGGACGAGGAACTGAATCGTCTTGCACAATTCGGGGAGGGCGAGCCTCCCGGCGAGCCCATCCGGAATACAGCTCGGCGGGAGCCTCGCACTCCCAGAATCACGAAATGCCATTTAGGCGCGAGCGCTCCTTCGCTTCCTGTGCCAACTCCCTCGCGTCGTTGCTGGCGATTCCGGCCAGGCCTTGCGGCGGCCGCGGCCTTGCTAGCCAGTTTGCTACTGAACTACGTGGTCAACACCGCCATGGACCGTCGTCTCGCGGCAGTGCTCGGTCCGCGTCCCGTTCCCAGGCAGGCAGCCGAGATCGCGGCCGACATCGCGGCCCTGACCGATCCCCAGACTGGAAAATGGGCCTTTGACCGCCTCGTGTCTCACCGAGGCGAGGAAGGCGATACCGAGCGTTACCTTCTTCGGTTGCAGCAGATCATCGAGCAACTCACGGCTGAGACACAGGAAACCTTACATGAAACGACTCAAGAAAATCATGAAATGGATGGCGATCGGCGTGGCAACCTTGATCGCAATCCTCCTGGTGCTCAACGCGTACTTCGTCTGGAGTACGGGAACCGAGCTTGAGCACCGGCTCCGCGAGCTACGGGAGTCGGGAAATCCGGTGCAGATCTCAGACTTTGCTCGCGAGCCGATCCCGCCGGAGCAGAACGCGGCCACGTACCTGCGCCGGGCTGGCGACGATCTGGATGCCATCCACAAGGAACTGGCCGCATTGTACCCGAAGACGGCTCAACCGCCCGAAGTGGTCACGACCAGCGAGCGAGACAAGCTCGACAAGCTGTTTGCCGCTTATCCCAGGCTGATGCCGCTGCTGGAACAGGCAGCCGCTTGCCCCGATTACGATCCGCAACTCGACTGTACCCTGCCCACGACCCGCTTCATGGAAGCCGTCATGAACAGCACCGCGAAGCACCGACAGCTCTACCGCGTCTTGCGCGCGAGGACCACGTTGCTCATTGCGAAAGGCCAGCGCGATGAGGCGGTTGCCAATCAGGTTCTCCTGCTGCGTCTAACGCGCCACTGGAGGCGCGAACCGCTTCTGATCGGCTATCTTGTCACGGTCGCCTGCGAACAGGTGGCCATGGCTGCCGTGAACCAGGTCCTTCAGGCTGGATCGATATCACCCTCCATGCGCACCTCGCTCGATGCCGAGCTGGCGCGTCTTGACTCGATGGAGGGGTATATCGGAGCGATGCGGAACGAGCGGGCGTACTCGCTGGCGTCGGTCCGGGAGTTCCCGATGACGGGATACTGGTTGCTGCGAGGCTTCACCAATGACCTCCAGCTCCGGATCATCGATTTGTTCGACGGCTTCATCAAGCAGGCTGCGAAGCCGTTTGCCGAGGTGTGGGGGGACAAGACACTCCCCGGCGTTCGTCGATCCGGCCTCAATCCTTATGCCCCTCTCGTGACTCTCCTGGCACCCGCGTTGACCTCGCCACGTGAAGCAGTCGAGCGCGTCAAGGCCATGTCACGCTGCTTGCGTGTCTTGAATGCGATCCAGACTCATGTTGAGCCCGGCAGCGACCGCGTGCCTCAGCTCGCGGACCTGGGCCTTCCCCCTGAAGTGACCATCGACCCGTACAACAGCCAGCCGCTCCATATCAAGAAGTTGCCCGAGGGCTGGCTCGTCTATTCCGTGGGCATGAACCTCGTTGACGATGGCGGCACGCTGGAGAAGGTCACGGACGTCGGTGTCGGACCGATCACGGCAAAGGAGACGGCAAAGAAGCCCTGACCGCGCCCTCGATTCGCACTCAAAGCAAGTTTCCACCGAAATAGACATACTCGATCGCCAGGTATCCAACCACAGCCGCCAGGTAGAGCCCGCCCATCGCGACAACATAGAGCGTGGCGGCCACGATGGTGCCCAGCCGGCGCTAAAGCCGGCGCGACGCGTGCCAACCGAGCCAGCAAACGAGGCCGAATGCCACGTAGCCCAGCGAGGCCAGAGCGACCAGAACCGGCTCCGTGCGGCCATGGTCCTGGATGTCCACGATGGCGACGGCCACGTACACGACCAGAATCGCAAGCTGCCAGAGCTGAATCTGCACAAGCGGCGTGAATCGACCCGGCGAACGGACCGGAAGCCCAGCGGTTGACATGGTCCTGTCCTCCTGTTTCCGAGAGTTGAGGAGAGACTCGATAAGACAATTGTCCGATACTTGGGCGCCGGAATCAAGAGCGTGCCGCCGGTGTTGCTGTTTGCCATCTCATTCAAGGAAGGGGCAGCCGGACGATGAACTCGCTCCCCTGGCCGGGCCCCGCGCTCGACGCTTCGACGCTGCCTCCATGAAGTTGGACGAGCATCTTGACCAGGGGCAGGCCGATCCCCAGCCCTCCGAGCGAGTGTTCGAGATCCTCCTTCGCCTGCGGCAACATCTCGAAGATCTCGCCGAGCATGTCGGCGGGAATTCCGCGGCCGGCGTCTTTCACCCGGAAGAGCACCTGATCATCACCTCGCTCCACGGTCAGCCAGATACTGCCTCCGCGTTCCATGTACTTGGCCGCGTTGTGCAGCAAGTTGCGGAGCACATGCACGATCCGAGCGGCATCGACGTTGACGACGATGGGCTGCTCGGGCAGCGAGACCGTGAGCTGGTGCCCCGCGGCATCGATGAACGGGCGTGAGCTTTCCACGGCCCTGGCAACGAGTCGGGAGATCTCGATATTTTCCAGTTTCAGCCGGATTGTACCGACGGTCACCCGGGCGACCTCGAGTAAATCGTCGATCAGCCGCACCAGTTGCTTGACCAGGCGGGCGATGAGCGCCCGGTTGGATTCGACGGTCGCCGGCGCATCGCCGGCCAGTCTCATGATTTCCAAGGCATTGCGAATGGGAACCAGAGGGTTGCGCAGCTCATGAGCCAGGGCGGCCAGGAACTGATCCTTGCGGCGGCCGGCTTCGCGCAGGGCCTTTTCCACACGCAGCCGTTCCGCGATCTCGGCCTGCAAGGTCTGGTTCGCGCGGGCCAGTTCCGCGGTTCGCTCCCCAACGCGGCGTTCCAGCTCTTCGGTGTGCCGCTGGTGTTTCAGGCTGTAGCGAATCGAGCGTTCGAGGTGCGCCGCGTCGAGCCCCGACTTTTCCAGGAAATCGGCAGCTCCCGCCTGCATCGCACCCAGGTCGAGTACCCGTTTCCCGTGTCCCGTGAGCACGATGATGGGCGCTGTGCAGCCGCGCTCAATGGCCATCTTGAGCAGCGTGAGACCGTCGGTTCGTCCCAGGTTGTAGTCGACGAGGAAGATATCATATTTCCGGTTGCACATCTCCTCAAGCGCCTGATCGACGTCCGACACCCAATCAAGCTGGAAGTGGCTGTCCCGGGTGTCCGTGAGGAGGTCGCGGGTCAAGACGTAGTCGTCCTCATCATCATCGATCAGCAAGATCCGAATGGGCCGATCGTCCATCCGCGCCTCCGTCGTCATCGTCGGTCATCCGGATCTTGACTCGTTGTCGTGATCTGTCCGCTGGGCGGGTGATTCTGCGCCGGAGAATGCGCAGGTAACGTGACGAGAAACGTCGATCCCAGGCCGGGCTGGCTCCGCGCGGTGATGTGCCCATGATGACGCGCGACGATCTTGCGGCAGATGGCCAGCCCGATCCCGGTTCCTTCGTACTCCGAGCGGCCATGCAGGCGCTGAAACACCTGGAAGATCCGTTCCAGAGAGGCTTCTTCAAAACCGATGCCGTTGTCCGAAATGGTGATCTCATAGCGCGGGACGGTGGCGGGAATCGCGTCGTTCTGACCGGCCGAGAGGGGCTGCGCCGAGACGTGGACCACGGGGGTAACACCAGCGCGATGGAACTTCAAGGCATTGCCGATCAGGTTCTGAAACAACTGGCGCATCTGGGTCGGATCAGCCTGGATTGTCGGTAGCGGCCCGACCTTCACGTGCCCGCGGGTCTGGCGGACCAACTCATCAAGGTCCGACACGACCTCCTGGGCGATGGAAGTCAGGTTGACCTCAACGAGTGGCTGTAGTTCAAGGTTCATCGTGGAAAAGGCCAGCAGATCGTTGATCAGGCTGCGCATCCGCGCGGCGGCGTTGATGATCCGATCGAGATACTCGGTGCCCTGGTCCGCGAGAGTCGAGCCGTACCTGGCGCGGAGTCGCTCGCTGAAAGCCTGGATCTTCCGCAAGGGCTCTTGCAGGTCGTGTGAGGCAATCGAGGCAAATTGTTCGAGTTCGAGATTGCTTCGTCTCAGTTCGAGGGTCCGCTCGAGGACCACCCTCTCCAGCAGTTCAGCATGCCGGCGCTGGTCGTCAATGTCCGTCGTGGTGCCTACCCATTGGATGATTCCTCCGCTCTCATCTCGCAGGGGGACGCCCCGGACGTGTTGCCAGCGATATGCTCCGTCGCTGCCGCGCCGGAGGCGTTGCTCGATATCGAGAGATTCCCCTTGCCTGACGGCCCACGACCAGGACTCGACGGTGGGCTGGCAATCGTCGGGATGAACGGCCTCCAGCCAGCCCCGACCGCGCGCGTGTTCGTAGGAGAGACCGGTGTAGTCGAGCCAGCGACGGTTGAAATAGATGAGGTCTCCCTCGGGCGATGCCGTCCAGACCATGAGAGGGATGGTCTCGGCCAGCAGTCTGAAGCGTTCCTCGCTCCGGCGCAGCCGGTCCTGTGCTCGCTTCTGCTCGTCGATGTCGGTGCTGGTGCCCAGCCAGCAGAGAACCGCGCCGTCATCACCGGGTTGAGGCAGGGCCCGGCCGAGGAACCAGCGATAATGACCATCGGCCGCTCGCAGAC
>JBMFUH010000031.1:11383-17797 GCA_049966735.1 Isosphaeraceae bacterium | reverse complement strand
CGCTTTCAAACATCTATTTAGCGCAGATGGCCAATGGCGCGGGATCGCTGCGGTTCGCCGACTCCACGCTGGGAAGCGCCGTGACGGCTTCCTATGTCGAGCCCGAGGAACTGCGCTCGCTCACCGACTTCTCGTGGGGCAAAGGCACTTTCAAGAAGACCCTGAGCCTCACGTTCTCCACTGAACAAGCGTGGAACCCGACGAACTACCCTTACATCTATACCACGCAGTCCTGGGGATCTCCCTACACGGCAACCCTGGCGGCCAACGTCACGACGGCCCCGAGTCCTGGAACACAAGAACAGTGGACGATCAGCGACGCCCAGGCCGCGCCCAACGCCGCGACTGGCCCTGTCTTCGAGGGCTTGCTGCTCGAAATGGACGGGGAGAAGATGCGGGTGATGTCCGTCTCAGGAACAACCGTGACGGTAGAACGAGGGTCGGAGGGAACCACGCCGGTCGCACATACGGCGGGACCGATCACGGTCCATGGTCGCTTCGCCTGCGACCTCACCAAGATCGCCATCCAGCAAGTGCGGCAGTTGGTGGTGTCCAACGACGGCTCGGGCAACGCCGTGCACCATCTCCGCACGGGAAACGTGGTGGGCATGGGTGGTTCCGGGTGGCCTACCGTTGACTTTACCGATGGCAGTGTATCCGGATCATTGAATGGATATGGATTCATCGCCTGGGTTACAAGCGCCAATTCTTTCATAATCTTTACGAGTCACAGCGGCCAGTCGGCGGCCTGCACGCTGGGGCCTTCCACTACCTATCCTTCGGCGCCCACCAGTTACTCGTTGACCGGCTGCACCGGCAGTTATCAGAGTCCGGTGCCTGGCGGCTGCATGCCCTATGAGTTTATCGCCCAGGTCGTGGCCGCTTTCCCGGGATGCGACTTACACCTGAATCTGGGGTTCGCGATCAACAATTCATGCGCCGATGCCATCGCCAAAGCGATCTTCGCGAATCTACCCGCCGGCCGGAACGTCTGGATTGAACTGGATGACGAGCCCTGGAACTTCAATTTCGGACAGCAGTATCAGTACAATCACATGGCGTCACTCTTCATGAATCCATCCAGCATGGGTTATGAATACCAGACGCAGCGGACGGGCGAACTCAAGCAGCGGTTTATTAACATCTTCAATCAGGGGGGAGCGAACCGGGGTGGCGAGATCAAGATGCTCCTGAACACGCAGATGGGCAATACTGGCCTCGCGAATAACTATTTTGCTTACGCTCAGGCGCATGGGTTTGTCGTGGACGCGATGGCCCAGGCGCCCTACCTTGGACCCGACGGCAGTACGGCATCCCAGATCAACTACTGGACGGCCACCGATGACCAGATCGCGGGCGACATCTGGATTCATGATCTCTGGTACAACACCAGTCCCAACTGTTTCGGCAACGCGATGGCTCAGAACATGCTGGCCGCCATCCAGGCGTACAACGCCAGTACGGGCAACAGTTGCGTCCTCTACGGCTACGAGGGCGACCTGAGTTCATGCTTTCAGCCGCTCAAGACCACGCTGACAGCCGCGATCAGCGACAGCACCACGCTGACGGGCTTGAGCGTATCGGTGGCGAAAACGGACGGCTTCATGGTCGGACAGTACGTGGTCGTGGATTACAGCACCAACGGCAACACATTATACATGCCTTTGTCCCCCGCCGAGTTGATGCAAATCACGGCGATCAACGGCAATTCGACCGCGAACTACACGACGACGGGCGCGGCAACCTGGACCGTCAACCGGATCACTCCCAATCTGCCGCCAGGGGCGACGGCGCCCAAGACCCACAACTCGGGAGCGCCCGTCCGCAACTGCTTCTACGAGCGTGATTTCGACATCTTATACAATCCGAACTGGCGGCAGACCGAATACGACTGTTACGCCTGGTACCAGCAGTATTATCGCCTGCTGAACATTTACTCAATGTATATGTTCCCAACGCCCTGCACAGACTGGACGCTCTACTACGGCGCGGGCCAGCTGCCGGGCCGAGGGGACAACTCGGACGGCCTGGGGACGAACTGCCAGTACCGCTGCAATCCAGGGACGGCCAACTTCAAGCCGGCGACCTGGAACGTCCACGCTCATAACGTGTCGGTACGCGGGCAGGCGTTTCTGGATTGGAATGGCGACGTGAACGTCAACCCGCAGCCACCATCACCAGCGACGGCTGGGCGGAAGCGCCGATTCTTCGTGCCGCCAATCCGCTATCGCAAAGCTCTGAGGACATACAGGTGAACACGTTCCGCGAACGCGACATTCGGATCGCGATCCACGATCTGCTGGAACAGACGGACGCTTTTGACGGTGTCTATCTGACGGGTTTGCCCGAGGCTCGAGGCGAACCAGCGGACGACGCGCAGGCAGTGTCGATCGAGCCTTCAAAAACGACCAGCTCGGACGTGTCGGATGACGACAACGGCGACCTGCTCTTGACCTGCCAGGTCGATCTGGTCTTTCTGGCGCGGCACGAGAATCCGTGGGTCCGCGACGAGAACGTGGAGCGACTTTTGAATGTCGCGGCGGATGCACTTTCCGGTCAATCGCTAGGCGGCGCGACGATACCGGCGAAGACCCGAATCGTCGCGTGGACCTGGCAAAAGCCCGCTGCGCCCGAGCGGCGGATCACGGCGGCCTTGCAATTCCAGTACCTTGTTGCTGGTTGGACGGGTTTCAATACCGACGAGTGAACGACTCACGCGTTCGAGACTTTATTCTGTACAACCTGAGGATTGAAGGAGTGTTTTCATGGCGGCAACCAAGCTCCAGGCGAACTGGACGGGTGTCTCTCTGGGCTCGACGAGCATCACACGGGTGAACCAAGTGAGCTTTTCGCAGGGGGGTTCGCTGGCGACTTACGCGGCGGACGGCGATCACTATCCGACGGTGGTAGTGAACCTGATGAACAACCCCAGCGCTTCGGTCACGAGCGCTGATACGGGGACTTTGATGGGCATTGCGCCGGGCACCTGTGGAACATTCAGTGCCACGCACAAGGATGCTTTGAAGGCGACGGGCGGCGATATCCTCTACGTCATGGCCAACGCCGTGGTTGAGAATGTACAGACCGCCGGCAGCCACGGCCAGTTTGGCACATCCAGCATGAGCCTGCTGGCGTATTCGTCTGACGGTGTCACCAATCCTTTGAGTTTCACCCGCGCTTGAGCCGTTTCGCAGTGTTCAGTGTTCGGTTAGATGCAAGCCGTGTGAACACTGAACACCGAGTACCGAACAGCGTATAGCGAACACAAATGCCTACACGCCCACCTGATGCTCTGATGCTTCCCGAGGCCTGGAAACGAGGCGAAACGCAGTACGACCGGATTGACTCGATCCTGGCGATCGCGGAGCCTCTGCTGAACGTGGACCGCTCGAAAGGGGAGCGGGCTTACATACGTCGTCAACCTGGGGGACGGCTATTCGTGACGGCTGACCCTCAGGACACGATGCAATTTCCGATCGGACATTCCCAAGAGGGGCGTTCCCGGTACAACTGGGTCGCTTCCCCCGACGGTGCCGAGTACGGATATCTGATCGAGGATGCTCGCCATGCTTGACGAACGGGCACTCCGGCGACCGGAGTTTACCGAGGGGACGAGAATCGTGCTGGGGGATGGGCAGGCCTGGACGTTTCCGCTGTCCTGGCTCAGGCTCTATCCGGTACGTGGCCAGGATGGGCAGTTCACTGTCGGTGGAGGAATGGGCTTTGGTGCGGCTTATGACGATCTCATCGATCGACTGATTGATAGCGATCCGGGCGACACAGCGGGGCGTCTCGCTCTCCAGTTTCAGATGGCCGCGGCCCTGCTGAGCCGCAACTACGAACTGAGCGACCGGGACCTGCGGGAACTGCTGGTGATCGATCTTGCCGATCCAGCCTGCGAGCCGCGGTGGCGGCAGATCAACCAGGTTTTGCTGGGCACGCCCCCAAAACCTTCAGCCGATGGCTCCGCTACACGCTAGTGAGCTGCGGGATCACCCAGGACCTTACCTGGGAGGACGCCATCGGCGTTGCACAGATGCTCGTTGCCCTGGGGCGAGCAGTTCCGCCGTCTCGTTGGGTCGAGAGCGTCGCGGCCCGCACTGACGACGCGGCCCGCGAGGCGCTGTTTTGAATCAGTTTCCAGTTGTTCGTATCGCGGGGTCGACTGGGCGGACCGAGCACCAGCCGCTGCCCACGGTACGCTTCCACCAAATATGAGAAATGCCGCTCGTGAACGCTCAGCCCAACGAAATGGTTCTGGATCAAACCAAGAGGCCCGAATCGACCAGCCGGGAGGCTGATCGGGCTCGACTGGTGGTGGAACAGTTCGCGCGGGCTCTCGAGCCCTACCTGAACGACATCGCGGTGGGTGGGGATTCGCCTTTACAAGCGCCCGGCGAGACCGGCGTTGCGGACCTTACGAATCAAGGAGGCCTCCCGGCGCTTTGGGACTGGTCAGACAGACCAGCAAGCGGTTGGGCCGAAACCTCGCGTTCGCAAACTCGGCAAGCGTCGCCTGAAGGAGGGCCGGAAAGCGGCACGGCCGGAGGCTCGCATTTCCAGGCGCGCAAATGGTCGTCTGAAGTTCCGCCGGAACACCTGTTGCGGCAAGCCGATGTCGCTGGGCTACAAAGCGGGCCGGAATCGCGGTCGGCAGTTGTGGGGGGCGATGCGGAGGCGGAGGAGGCGATTCGATCGTACACGATAGCGCCGGGCCTGCCTGGCGAGGTGGTGGGAGTCGAGCCGGGCGATGTTCCACCCGCTCCGTCGAACGCGACGCACGAGACGTTGCGGCGGCTTCGAGATGAAGGACATTTCCTGTCGGATAGCGCCTTGCTGTTTCCTTCCTTTTCGGAGGCGGCCAACGACATCTCGCCGCCGGTGGCCGGGGAGCGTCGGGGAAACTTCTGGGATGTCGGGTCGTTCTCAAGCGGTAGGAGAGCTGGCTGGTCGGCAACATCCGGCACAAGCGAGAATCGACCGCGATCTTCCGCGATCGGCTTGAATTCCAACGCGGAAGACGCACTCGGCGAACTGGCCTTTCGCCTGTTGGCGGCGACGAAGCGATTGGAGGATGCGGCCGAGCGTCTCGTGTCAGCGGCGTCGCAGTCGCTCGCGCCGCCGGCTCGGAGGTTCCGGGGAAGAGTTGACGGGTGAGTTGTATTTAATGTTGTGTGTTTCGCTCTTCGCGGTAGTCGCGGAACACCCGAACACCAGGTTTCAAATATCAAAACACCAAACACAACTGAGCTGAGCGATGATCACATATGACGGCGCGAACATCTTTGGAGCGGCCGTTGGGTTCCAACAGGTTGTGCAGCCGAACGCCCAGCAGACCAACGCCTTCTTTGGGGTCTCGGGAACGCAATCGCTGTACGGCGGCGGACGGGGGCGCACGTTCCTAATTCGCGGCATGCTTCTGGGGACGACGATTGAAGATATCAACGCGGCGGAGGCCGTGTTTCAGAGCTATGCCGATGGGACCGCGCGGACGCTGGTGGACCCGCGCGGCCGCGCCTGGCCGAACGTGACGTTTCGCGGAGAATTCACGGCTGACCCGCGGGGCCCGTATCCCACGGCAGGCGGCTGGGCGCTGCCGTACAAGGCCGTTTTTTACGGGTTGACCTGAGGAAAGGAGGCGAGTCAGCAGGTCGTCCCGAAGCAGGGCCGCTCGAGGCTGTCGGAAGGCGCCGATGATTGTGATTCAACAATGCTCGAACCAGACTTGCGACGGATTGACTGGCTCCGCTACAGTGGTTTTGGCGCGGAATGAGCGGGCAAGTTCGACCCAGCCTCCTTGCGGTGGACAAGAGAGGCCGCGGTGGCATGACCGACTTGGTGGAGAGATCGTCTTCCATGATTTCTTCGGACACGAAAGGAGCCCACGAGACGTATCTCGGCACGCGGACGTTTGGCTGTCTGGATGGCGTGCGGGGCCTGTGCATCCTGGGAGTGATCTGGCACCACACCGCTCCCAATCTGCCGTGGCTTTGCTGCTCGCGTGGTTTCCTCGGGGTGGACATGTTCTTCGTCTTGAGCGGGTTCCTGATCGTGACCCTCCTCTTGCGAGAACGCGATCGGACAGGGGCAATCAGCTTAAGGAATTTTTACGCCCGGCGCACGTTGCGAATCTTCCCGATTTACTACTTGGTTCTCTTTGTCATCTTGTGTCTCTATCTGGTGACGAAGCCCGGAACGACAACGGCCCGGAATTACTATGCGTCCTTGCCGTTCCTCTTGACGTACACCTCAAACTGGGTGCATGTGCCGATGGCCAACTTCGTGATCACCTGGTCGCTGGCCACCGAGGAGCAGTTTTACCTGGGCTGGCCTGTCGTCGAGAAGCTCTTGAAGCCAGTGGGCGTCGCCGTGGTTCTCGCGCTGGTGATCATCGTCAATCAGCTCATCAACTAC
>JBMFUH010000031.1:0-11373 GCA_049966735.1 Isosphaeraceae bacterium | reverse complement strand
GTGTGCTTGATGATTGGTTGCGGGCGATATACGGTCCGAAGTTCCGGCTGGCCATCCTTGAGGCGACGTTCACGCCAATCGCGCTGGGGGTCCTCCTGGCGCACCTCCTGCATGGGCCCAAGACGTTTGGCCGGCTCTGGCCCGTGCTGGGCCGCCCTTGGTCGTTCTTGATGTTCGGCGGCAGCGCGCTTGTGCTGATCATTGCCTGGCCGGCGGACATTTCCGGAACCGGCAGGCTGTTGATCCAACTATCCATGATGCTGTTTCTGGGGAGCCTGGTCATTCGCGAGGATCAGGGGGCTCGGCCGGTGCTGACGTTTCGGCCGTTGGCTTACCTGGGTATGATCAGCTACGGCGTGTACGTCTACCACATGTGGGCGATCCATCCGTTGCGGATCGGTTTCACGAAGCTCGGCTGGAAGCCGGCCAGTTTCGCGTTCTTCCTTGCCGCCGTGCTCGCCTCCATGCTTGTCGCCGGTTTGAGCTATCGATTCATCGAAAAGCCGCTGCTCAAGTTGAAGGCGCGATTCGCCGGCGACGCGAGCGCGAGGGAAACGGTCGGCGACTCCACCGCCGCGGCCTCTCGTCTGGCCTGGACCGACCGCACGACCGCGTGAGCCCAGACGAGGCGCGCGGACGGCGTTGCCGCCGGACTGGGGAGTGAGACAATTCCCCGCTGGCCTTGGTGGACAGAAGCCGGACGATGCTGCTACACTTAGAAACTATCCGAGAACGCCGTTTCGGCGTCCCGAATGCCTGGAAAATAAGGGGCTGCGACCGTTCTCGGATAGTTTCTTAGACCATTCAGGTGGGCGAGAAGGAGTGTGAGGCCGTGCGCGGCGAGGGCCATCACGCGGCGGTTGCACGATCAACGATAGCGCCGGGCAGCCTCGGCCCCTACGCTCACGCAGGCCGCTAGGATTACATCGTTGATCGTTACAGCGCGATGGATACCGCCTCGCCCCCTACGCTCGCGCAGGCCGCAAGCCCTCTCAATCGGGAGCATCTGACATGGGAATGGAATCGGCGAGACTTGCACTGGCATGCGTTCTCAGGCCAGTCCTGGGGCGCCTCCCTCGGGGATCGGACCGGGCCTATCGGTACGTGTTGGGGCAGTACGGCAGCAGCTACCTGAGCGATCCGCATTTCAAGCGGAACCTGAAACGCCGCTACCGGATCTTCCTGGACCGTCACGTCGGCTGCTACGTGGTGGCGGACGTCGGCGACTGCTACTCCCGGAACCATTACATCACCGGTCGGTATTACGAAAGATTTGTTCCCCTGCTCATCCGCCGGCTGCTCGATCCCGGCGATACCTTCATCGATGTGGGCGCGAACCGGGGGATCCACTCCATGTTCGCCGCCCGGTTTCTCGAGCGAGGTCGGGTCGTCTCGTTCGAGCCGAATCCCGAGACATTCCGCGTGCTCCAGGCTCACATCACAATAAATGGTTTAACCAATTGTGAGCCTCACAATATAGGTCTATCCGATGAAGCGGGCGTTCTGGAGCTTCGTCTCCTTGCCGACGATCACCCGACGAGTTGCACGTTCCTCGACACGGGAGCCGATGTGAAACAAACCTTCTCGGTGCCGATCAAACGGCTGGACGAAGTCCTGGGCGGGGACGCTCCGCGGGGCAAGATGCTGGTCAAGGTGGACGCCGAGGGGTTCGACCACAAGGTCATCCGCGGCCTGGGCCGCCTGCTCGACTTCGATCAACTGGCGATCGCGACGGAGGTCGTCGATGACTGGCTGCGGAAAACCGGTTCGTCGGCGCAAGCGCTCTTTAGCGAGATGATCGACCACGGATTTCTGGCTTTCCTGCCTTCCGTCAAAAAGCAGCTTCTCACCGAGCGGCTCCATCTCGAGCCGCTCAGGAGGGGACTGCCGGCTGCCGGCTATCACGACATCCTCTTCGCCAAGCCCGGAATCGCGCCCGAAAACTGATGACCGCCGATTCAACCGCCGCCGCGCCGCGGCTCCGCCCCACCGGGCCCCGCCGCCCAGTATCGAGTCGAATGAGTATGTGGCTTCTTTATGTTCACTGGGTAAAACCTAACACATGATGCCATCACAAACGCGCGAAGTCGATTCAACCACCAGGAAAGTCCTTTACCGGCTGGACAATGCGGTCGTCACCCCGACGGTCGTCAATCGCGCGGACAACACGTTCAGCGGCTGCGTGTATGATCAGCACGGTGAAATCGTCGCGGCCTCGACGAGGTCCGCCAGGAACGTCATCTGGGCGCCGGCGAACCCCGAACGGTTCCAGGCGGACGACGACATCAAGACGCTTGGCGGTACAAGTATCTATCTGGGCCACTATACAAACCATTACGGACACTTCCTGCTGGAGACCTTGGCGCGCTTCTGGGTCTTCGAGCTGGGCATCCCTTATGACAGGGTGGTGTTCCAACCGTTTATTCACTCCACGCCGAAGTTTACCCTGATCCGCCGGATCGTACGCAGAATGCGCGGTTTGACTCCCGGAGACGTGTGCTTGAAGTGCTTCGGAATTCGCCCACGCGACATGCTGGTTGTCGACCGGCCACTGCGGTTTACCCAACTTCTGGTCCCGTCAGCTCTCGTGGAGATCAATAACTGTGCGAACGAGGAACAGGCGCGGACCTATCAGAGAATCACGGACTACTGCAAGAGCCGCGTCGCCTGCCGAAGCTTCCCCGAGCGGTCGGCCGGTTCGGGAAGACCGCCGCGGCTCTTCTTGTCCAGAAGCAAGCTCAAGCCGTGGGGGCCGGGCCGTGCCCTCACCAACGAGGAACAGGTCGAGCGTGAATTCGCCGCGATCGGCTTCCAGGTCATTCACCCGCAGTGTCTCCCCTTCACGCGGCAGGTGTTTCTGTATAACCGGGCGGAAATCATCGCCGGCTTCGCGGGATCGGCGATGCACAATTCCGTGTTCATGAGAAAAGGGACGATGGCGATTACCATCGGCTCGTTGAGAGAGGGTGACACCAACATCAGGAACCAGGTTCTGTGCGACGGCCTGTCGGGAGTCAGGTCGGCGTTCATCAGCTTCAAGGGAAAGGCGATCGACGAGCAATGCAACATCGCCGAGTTTGACGTCGATCACCTGAGGAGCAGCCTGTCGGCCCTGGGGTTGCGCTGAACCCTGGTGAGGGGCGCGGACACTGTTTCACGGCTGATGTCCCTCGGTCGGTGGGATTGGAACGTCCCGCGGGGAACGAGGCCGGCGCTGGTTGTGGCGTCGGTCGCGAGGGCGGTGCATTTCACGACGGATAGCTCATTACCATGTTTGACCAATCATCGATCAAGGAAGTCAAGCCTCCCGTGTGGGACGGTTCGGCGCTGCAGCTCGAATGGAGCTCGACCGCCCCGTCGGGAACGGTCTTCCAGGTGTACGCGAGCAGGACGCTGGTGTGGAGCGGCACCAGTACCTGGGTCGCTCTGCCGATGCCCTCCGGCCCGGTCCGCATCGACATCGGCACAGTCGGGCCCGGTGAGGCGGCCATCGATTTCTCGACGTCGCTACCGGCCGCACCCCAGGACCGAGCCCAGCTCTCCTGGCTGGGCGGGACCTATCTCGACCCGACCGGCAACGATGACGTCGCTGGATTTCAGATTTATGGAGAGGTGTCGCCGGGCGGCGGAATCGATTACCAGAACCCATTGGCCAAAATCAACGCCTATCCCGGAGGCATCCTGACCGACGGTTTCGGTCTGGGTGGCTTCGGTCAAGGCGGCTTCGGTCGGGCGGCGTCCACCTATACCTGGACGAGCCCCGCGCTCTCCACCGGAACGTGGTCGTTCGCGGTGGTGTCGGTGGACGCGGCGGGAAACCAGGGCGCTCCCACGGTGACGTCGGTTGTCATCCTGGCGCCGCCACGGTCGCCGGCGGCCTTCGCCGACGGTTCACGAATGTCGTACACATACAACGCCGCCGCCCGGACCGTAACACTCCGCTGGCAGGCCAGCCCGAGCTGACTCAGAGTGGCAAGTGAGGAGCGGCGAGTTGCGAGTGGGCAGCGAGCAGTCGGCGGTCTCCAGTTGCCGACGGTCAGTCGCCATCCGCCATTTGTCCTTCGTCATCTGCCATTCGCCATTTGTCCTTCGCCATCCGCCAACTCCAAGTACCCACTACTCACTGCCCACCGCCTACTCGTCTACCTGAGGAAAAACGATTCATGGCCACTACGTATTCGACAAATCTGAAGCTGGGAAAACCAGCGGTTGCCGATCGCAACTGGAACGTCGCGCTGAACGCCAACGCCGACCAACTGGACGCTCTGGCGCCGTTGGGCGGGCTCTGCGTCTCAACGTTGGAGGTGCCCAGCGCCAGCTTGAATGTGCAGGTCGCTCCGGGATGTTTCCAGAAGAGTGACGGCACGATGGGGTCGTTTGCCGGGTCGGCGTCGTTCGCCCTTGCCGCGTCTCAGACGAGCGTCCTTTTCCTGAACGACGACGGAACGTTGTCTGTCTCGACAACGGGATATCCTTCGACTGGTTGCATACCTTTGGCAACCGTCGTCACGGGCCCGACGTCCGTGACGAGCGTGACGGACAACCGCGTGGTTTGCTCGGTGGTGGGCACCGATGCGTTGCCGTATCTGCCGCTGGCGGGAGGCACGCTCGCGGACGGAGCGCAAGTGGCGCTGGGCACATCGACGGGAACACGGATCGGCACGTCGACAACGCAGAAACTGGCATTCTGGAACGCGACACCTGTTCCCCAGCCCAGCCCCTACATCCAGGTGTACAACACCTCGATTAAGACACTGGCCGCCTATACGCCGATCGTGGAGAGCACGGCCTATTCCGGGCTGGCCAGTGGACAGGCCGGCACGCCCTATGCCCAGGTCGCCGACCTGAACACGCTCCGTACGGCTTACGAAAACCTCCGTCAGTTTGCCGAGAACCTGGCCCAGGTGCTGAACGCGCTGGTGGACGATTTGCAGTCGACGGGGCTGGTTGGGTAGCGAACGCATGTCAGCAGGTAAGGTGACGCATGCCCGGTAGCTTTGATTTCGATCCGTATGCGGTACCGCTCGCGGGTTTGGCGGTGCCGGTTCGCGTGTTTCGGTACGACCCGACGCAGGTGTCGGACCAGCGTTATACACTGGTGCCCAACGTGCGCTGCGATGCAATCCAGTATCGGGAGGGGCCTGAACCGCCTGTGGCCCGGTTCAGCTATGTGCTCGATGATTCCGCTCCGTCGGCCGACTATCCGTCGCAGTTCGAGCAGCTCTGGCCGCTGGATGCGGCGGGACCGTACGTCGTCCAAAACGACGAGCGCATCGTCGTGCTAGCGACGGCCCCTTCGGGCCGGAACCGTGTGCTCTTCGATGGGTTTGCCCAGGTGCCGGAGGTTGAGCTGCGCCCCGACAGCCAGCGCGTGTCGTTCTTGGCCGTGGGCGTGGCAATCCGCTGCTGGGACAGCCCGATTGGCGGCCGGTACGAGCGTGACGCCGACGACCCGAACGCCGGTGCCGTGGTGTCGGTGGACCTGCCCAGTCGGTTCAACCCGGGGGGTCGGCCCAACTGCACTCCCGACGGTTACGACGTGGACGAGGCGGACGCGACGTGTCGTTACCCCGTGTTTCTGGACGCACACCTGGATCGGCAGCCCGACCCGCGTACGTTCTGGACGCTGGGGAAGTTCGCACGGTACGTGCTGGCCGTGTACAACGACGGCAGCTATGTGAATAACCCTGATTTCACGCAGCTTGACGCGCTATTGGAAGTGCGGGCTCCGCTGGAAGGGTCCGGTTTCGTCGATCCCGACAATTCGTCGGATTATACAGCCGAGAACCTGATCATTCGCGACTTCGACGCGACCAACATGGCGTGGCCCGACGCGCTGTCGCTTCAGCTTGGGTACGCGGGGTTTGGCATGAGGTTCGTCACGACGGAAGACGAGGCGGGGGAGCCGCGCCACGAGCTCGACATCTACCGCAAGGACGCGGCCGGGCAGGCAGCCCCGCGCAATCTGGAGTTGCCGGGCAGCGGCGCGGACCTGGATCCGGCCCGTTGCAATGTGGCCGCGCTCAACCTGGCGCGGGACTTCAGGTCGATCGTCAACGCCATCACGGTTGAGACGCGGCAGCAACGTGTCGAGGTCTCCGTGGTCCTGGCGCCTGGCTTCGCGCCGACCGCAGGCGACGAGACCGCGGCCAATCGCGCACAATTTCTGCGCGCGAATCTTTCGACCGCCAGCGGCGATGTGCGACGGAAGTATCGTGTGTACGTCGCGGATGAGGCGGGCGATGGACACTGGGACGCCGGATCGACGAACTGGAGTACCAATGCACTTGAGCTTTCGGCTATCTTCCCGCCGACCGAGCAAGGCAAATCGACCTACGTCAAGCGGCTGCGGCCGGGATCGAGCGTGCTGATTTCGACGGACGCCGACGGCCATCCGCTGAAGGCGCAACTCGCGCTGTCGCGAGATTATAGCGGGCCTGCTCCAGGCATCTGGGATGGAACGGGGACCTGGCAGCCGATTTCGGGGGGCTGGGAATTGCTCGATGACCGCCTGGGGATCGTCGTGACGGTGGAGGACCCGGAAAGCTGGCCGATCGGCGATTACACGGGAGCCGACCCGCAGGAGCCCAGCCTGACCTTGCGGGGCGTCACCAGCCAGTCAAACCCCTCAGCGCCCAACACGCGTTTCGTGCTTCGCCTGACCACGGTGATCGAGGACGACCTGATGCTTCCCGTGGTTACCCCGCCTCGGCCGGCGTCGCCGACCCTCTTCACGATCCGACGTCGGGTTGACGCGCGCGACCAGTTCGGTTTGGATAGTGTCGCCGCCGGATCGTTGTACAACCCCGGGTCGGAAGACATCGTCAAGCGCGACGACACCGAGAACGCTCTGGCCCATGCCCAGCAGCTTCGGGCCGCCTACGAGTTTCCACCGCTGCGCGGGAGTGTGACCATTCCCAGCCTGATCACCGCGTTTCGAGTCGGCGACCAGATCGGCCAGATCAACGGCCGCGACGTGTCGTTCCAGACGAATATCGGCGTCGGCCAGGGAGAGTCGCCTGTTTACCCCGTGATCGTGGGGCTGTCGTGGGAGTTTACGGGCGATCGTCAGGCGACTGTCCTTTCTCTCGGTAGTCCTTTCGCTAATCCTTGAGTCCTGTCGGTCGCCTCCGTTTCGGTGGTCCTTTGTTTTTGTCCTCAGTCATGAATCGACGGATGCGCACGGCTCCGCGTGCTCAGGGCAAGGGACCAATGCCGAAACACTGATGACCAGGGACTATGGAGCAATGACCAAGGAGGCAAGCCCATGAGCGCGGAGCGAATTCTCCAGGAGAAGCTCGCGGCAAGCCAGGCGGCCGCGAGGCGACAGCGTCCGAGCGCCCCAGACGGCAGCGTGGCCATCCTGGCAGAGACGACGGTTGTGTCCGTCTATCCGACGACCGCGGGAGTGTTCTATGCGTGCACGCCGCTTTTGGTGGACGGGCCGGAAATTGAAGGGGCGAGTGCAAGCTTCACAAGCAGCGGCGACCGCACGTTTTATGCTCTTAATCTGGGCACGGGCATCCCTCCCGTGGGCACGAGGATCATCGCTCACGCCTGCGCCGGCCGGTGGACGTTTCGGTTTGATGGGTAATTTGGGAGTGGCGAGTCGCGAGTGGCGAGTTGATGGCGGGCTGTTCGAGATAGACGCCAGATCGCACGACAGCCACGGGAGCCGCAGTCCGCTTTCCCCGAACGAACCACGAGTCACTAGCCAGCGTGATTTCACATGGATCATGAACTGTTACGAATGGTGCGTCTGCGCATCAGTGACGCACAAGAGTCTCTTGAGCGAGTGTTGGGGCAGCGCAACGAGGCCGCGCGTACGTTTCGGGGAACGCCCCGTTTCGTGGGCAAGGTGACGAGCGGCGGCGCCATGCCGAGTGTTACGGATCGGGTGTTTCTCGTCAATCCGGTGCAGTTCGATGGCACGGAAGCGGAGGGTTCGGCTGCTGTGCTGGTGGCAGCCGGCAGCCGGACGATCCCGGTCGTGGTGATCGGCCAGACGGCTCCCGAAGTGGGCGACCTGCTTTTGGCTCTCTCCGTGGGCGGGCGCTGGGTGGCCGAGGCCGGGGGCGGCGGTGTCGCACTGCCGTGTTCGCCCTGCATGATTCCCAAGAAGAACCTGACCCTGTCGTGGATCAACAATCTGCTCGGCCCGGGTTCCTGCACGCTAGTTTTCAGCCCACCGGGCCAGTGGACCTCGTCGTGCACCAACCAGATGCTGTTCCAGCTTTCGTGCCCTGGGTCGATGGTCCAGTTGAGCGTGACCTACTTCGTGAGCGGCGGCTGTCCCTCCGGCCAGAGCGAGAGTTGCACCAGCCTGGGTTCGGCCCCTTCGTCGCTCACGCTCGCCAGCTTCTCATGTAACCCGTTTTTGCTGCAATTCACGGTGAGCAACACGGGCTGCCCGGCGCTCTGGAGCAATGGGTACAGCGGGTTCGCGGTCACGGAGTGAGGCGAGAAGGGGCGGAAGATTCCAATCTTGTGTTCGATCGAATACAATCGATCGAGCGATAGACACGGTTGGAATCTTGTCTCACGAATCGACCCACAAGGCACGAAGCACTCATGGACGTCGCATTCCCCTCGCCAGCTTCGCCTATTTTTGTGTCGGTGGTCATTCCGCTTTTCAATGAAGAGGAAAACATTGAAGAATTGTATCGCAGGATCGACCGGGTCGTGAGCGGGCTCGATCTCAGCTCCGAGATTCTTCTGGTCGACGACGGCAGCCGCGACCGGACGCCCGAGCTGCTGGACGCGCTCGCCAGCCAGGACCCGCGGGTGACGGTCCTGCATCTGAGCCGCAATTTCGGCCACCAGGCGGCCGTGTCGGCAGGCATCGATCACGCGCGAGGGAGGGCGGTCGTGGTCATGGACGGCGATCTTCAAGACCCTCCCGAGGTGCTGCCCCAGTTCCTCGCGAAGTGGCGGGAGGGTTACGAGGTGGTCTACGCGGTCCGGGAAAAACGCAAGGAGGGACCGCTCAAGCGTCTGGGTTATTTCAGCTTCTACCGCATCTTACGAGCGATCAGCGATCTGGACATTCCCCTGGACAGCGGTGATTTCTGCCTGATGGATCGGTCGGTCGTCGACGTGCTCAAGCACCTGCCCGAGCGCATGCGGTTCGTGCGCGGCCTGCGCTCGTTCGTCGGTTTCCGGCAGGTCGGCCTGGCCTACGAGCGTGGGCATCGCCAGGCAGGCAAGCCGAAATACACGCTTGTGTCGCTGCTTTACCTCGCCATCGACGGGCTGATCAGCTTCAGCAGCTATCCTTTGCGGCTGGTGAGCTACCTGGGGCTTTGGACGATCTCCGTTGCCTTCATCCTGCTCGTCTGGGCCGTCCTCAGTCCGCTGTACAACCACAAGCCGCCGGAAGGATGGGCCAGCACGCTGGTGACCGTTCTGTTCATGGGTTCGATCCAGCTCTTCAGCCTGGGCATCATCGGCGAATACATCCGTCTGATTTTCCTGGAGACGAAGGGACGGCCAACGTACATCGTCCGCGCTCCGCGGCATGCCGGCGACGGACACTCCGACGTGCCGTCCGCAGGAGAGAGCGACAGTCGCTCGGAAGGAGCCGAACGGAAATGATCGAACGCTGGTCGGCAGGCGCGGCGGATCTCGGCATGGCCGAGGAAATTCTCGTGGAGTTGGACGAAATGGTCCGACGCCACCCCTGGTGGCGGGCTCGCGCGGGGCTGGTGCTCGAGCTGCTCAAGGAACTGGGCATCGATCCTCCGGCGCGGGTTGTCGACGTGGGCTGCGGCTGGGGAATCACGCTCGAGGCGCTCGAGCGCCGCGGCTACCAGGTGACGGGCGTGGACATCTCCCGGCAGGCGCTAGAGAAGCTCGACCGCCCGGGCCGTCGCCTCGTGGAGGCGGACCTGACCGTTCCATTCCAGCGCGCGGTTCCGCTTCAGGACGCCGCGCTGGCGCTCGACGTGATCGAGCACATCGACGATGATCGCGCGGTGATCGGCCGGCTGGCAAGCCTCTTGCGGCCGGGCGGCGTCCTGATCGTCAGCGTGCCGGCGCTGCCGGAGCTGTTCACCGAGTTCGACGCCGTTCAAGGGCATCGCCGGCGGTATCTACCCGAGACGTTGCGGGCGGCGTTTGACGGTGCGGACGTACGGTTGGAGCGGCTGTTCTGGTGGGGACGATGGCTGGTTCCCGCGGTTCAGCGTCAACGGTCGCGGCCGCGTTCGCGTCCGGGCGAATCCCCCGCGCGGGTGTATCGTCATTATCTGAAGCTGCCGCCCTGGCCGCTTCCTTTTGTCGCGAAGCTGGCCTTCCGCGCCGAGCGATGCCTGGCCCTACGGGGAATGCTCAAGACCGGAACGTCGCTCTTCGCGGTGGCTCGTCGGCCCAACGCGTCGGAATGATGGCTCGTCGTGGCCTGGCAACATGCTCTTACCCGGTGTCCTCATTGCCCGGTCGAGGAAGGCGCGCGCTGCAAGGGCCAGGAGATTCGCCGCCTCTGCGAACTGGTGGATAGGGCGAACCCCGCCTACAACCCGGCCTACGTCTCCTTGCTGAAAGAGGGGCGGGAAACCAGGCCCGAGCCGAACGGAGCGGCGGCCGGCGGAGCATCGCCCGGTGTTTCGGAGACCCTCGAGCTGCTGCGCGGGATGAACGCGTGCCCCGATCGAGTTGCCGAGACGAATTGCGGCTGCGCGGGGCTGGCACGTTGCGGCCGGGGACATGGCCGGTCGGGCCTGGTCAATCACCTCGACTGTTTTCAATGTCTGCGGGCTCTCGCGGAGCGTGCATCCGGTCCGCTTCCCATCACCTGAAGTGAATATGGAGTGTATCAGTTATGACGCCTGAACCTGTCGGTGGGGCGAGCCCACGCGATGATGAACAGCCGTCTGCCAGCGATGAAGGCGACCAGCTCGCTGACGACCAGGTTGTGGAGGAGTACGTGGACCCCGACGTCCAGAGCCGCCTCTGGCTGAAGGCCGTCATCCCGCTCTTGCAGCTTCGCTCTCACGAGCCCGACCTCAGTAGTCGGGTGCAATTCGCCTTTGACCTCATGTACATCGCCGCCTGCGAGCGGATTGCCCGGATCCTTCGTTCCGACATCCCGGCGGACATCTGAGCAGCGCCGAGCCGCCGCAAGCTTTCCGTACCCGTCAAAC
Source organism: Isosphaeraceae bacterium (assembly GCA_049966735.1). GTDB lineage: Bacteria > Planctomycetota > Planctomycetia > Isosphaerales > Isosphaeraceae > Aquisphaera. The sequence continues at coordinate 232 of JBMFUH010000031.1, read as the reverse complement.
CCCGGTTGCATCCGCGCAATTGCGAATCTGGGATTTGTTTTCCAAAATTCCCATTTTCATGAAATCGAGGAACCAAAACTGGGGATTGTACTAGTAAAGGGCGCAGTAAACGGGAGATCGACGAGCGGACGCGAGGAGGCGGAAGACCCGATCCGTCGCGCCGCGGTTGATCATGCCGCGCCCAGGATGAGTGTTGTTTCGACTTAGAGAGGAGCAAGAAATGTGCCGCAAG
>JBMFUH010000030.1:16902-17855 GCA_049966735.1 Isosphaeraceae bacterium | reverse complement strand
CCGACCGGCGTGATGCGGGGACGGTTTCATCCCCAGAGCGGTCAGCTTTACACATGCGGACTGTTCGCCTGGGCCGGCGCCCAGACCCAGCCCGGCGGCTTTTACCGCGTACGTGCGACGGGCAAGCCCATGTTTCTGCCCGTCGGGCTCTTCGCGCGTGATCGTGGAATGACGTTGAAATTCACGGACCCGCTCGATAGGAAGGTCGCAACCGATCCGACTCGTTACACCGCCAAGGTCTGGTCGATCAAGCGCACGGTCAATTACGGCTCCGACCATTACAACGAGCATCCCTTGCGCATCAGCGCGGCGGCTCTTGCGGCGGACGGACAAACGCTGCGTCTGGAGATCCCCGATCTTCAGCCGACCATGTGCATGGAGATCACCTACAAGATCCGGGGCAGGGGGGGCGAGCCGGTGACCGGGGTGATCCACAACACGATTCATCATTTGCCCCCAGGCTCTTCCAGGACTGTCAAATCCGGCCGCATCATACGGAAACCTTGACTCTGTCCACCAACCCGAGGGAACCTCCATCATGCGGTGTTGCCTGACACTTTGCGCCCTGTTCTTCTGGCTCGGCTCCGCGACGATCGTCGCCGCCGAGCCTTCCTTCACCATCGATGTTTGGCCCGGCAAGGCGCCCGGGGAAACAGGGACGATGGGACCGGAGAAGTTTCTCGATCAGAAGCCGGGCGAGAAGCCGGTGAAGCGGCTCACCAACATCACCCATCCCACGCTCACGGTCTTCCGCCCGGCGCGGGAGAAAGACACCAAGGTCTCGGTGGTGATCGCCCCTGGCGGCGGTTACAACATCCTGGCCTGGGACCTGGAAGGTGAAGAGGTCGCCGCCTGGCTCAATTCGATCGGCGTCACCGGCATCGTCCTCAAGTATCGCGTGCCGCGCAGGCAAGGAACGCCCCGAGGCAAGCCGCCGATCCAGGCGCTCATGG
>JBMFUH010000030.1:14408-16892 GCA_049966735.1 Isosphaeraceae bacterium | reverse complement strand
CATGGACGCGCAGCGGGCCATCGGCCTGGTGCGGAACAAGGCGGGGGAATGGGGCATCGATCCCGGGCGGATTGGCATGCTCGGGTTCTCGGCTGGCGGCCACCTGACCGCCTGGACCTCGACCCACTGCGACGAGCGGGCCTATTCGCCCCTGGACGCCGTGGACAAGGTGAGCTGCCGCCCAGACTTCGCGGTCTTGATTTATCCTGGAGGATTGGACCGGAAGGATGACGCGGAGAATCCCGTCGCGCACGTGTCGTCGTCAACGCCTCCCACGTTTCTGGCTCAAGCCGGCGACGACCCGGTGAACTGCCGGAACAGCGTGGAGATGTTCCTGGCGCTCAAGAATGCCAAGGTCCCGGCGGAGTTACACATCTACAATTCGGGCGGCCACGGCTTCGGCCTGCGGCCCAGCGCGCATCCCTGCTCGACGTGGCCCAGCCGGTGCGAGGAATGGCTCCACGACCGGCGGATCCTTCCCCCTCCAGACGCGAAGTAATAAGAACGGAGGACGCGAACGATTAGCGCGATTTACCATGAGTTGCATACGGGCGCGGTCCGATTTCCTTCTCCCAGTGGGAGAAGGTATGATCACAGCGGCGTCCTTTGAAAGATGTATGCGACGCATGAGCAGACCGCGCTAGGCGGAGCGACAGGCCGGCCGGCGCGTCGCTCCGTCTGATCAAGGGCGTGAACCCGCGAAGACTCGAGACGTTCGTCGTCAGGATTTCGTGAACGTCAGGCCGGGTGTTGTCGATCCGCTACCTGCTGGCGGGGCGAAGACGAATCGGTTGCTCCCCTCTGCCGTGACCGTGCCCACCAACGGCGGGCCTTGCTCCTGGAGTAGGGCGAGGGTGTTGTCCTTGTAGCCTGCCTGGCCGGTCAGCGTTTGCTTCTGGCCCTTGGTGGCAACTTCCCAGGAGAACTTGCCGTTTGCTTCCAGGGTCAGGGTGATGTTCAGGTCCGGCGAGGGCTGGGCCTTCCACGTCCCGACCAGAGCTGCCGGCGGCGGAGGGGGAGGCTCAGGCTGCTGCTCCGGGGCCTCCGCCGTTGCGCCCGCGGGCTGACCGGCGGCGGGAGGCGCCGGGGTTTGAGCCGGAATGTTGGTCGTCGCCGGCGCTCCGCCCGTGGGCCGCGGCTGAGCCGTCGTGGCGACGCTGGTCGTTGCAGGGGCCTGGGGCGGCTGCTCGGAGACCTTCTTGAGCACCTTGACAAACGAGGCTGAAAGCTGGTCGTTGGGCTGGAGTTGCGTGACCTTCTCGAACTGGCTGGCCGCCTGGTCCTTGAACCCTTCCACCATGTAGTGGTAGCCCAGCAGAAACTCGGTCGAGGGCGAATTGGGGTTGCCGCGGACCTGGGCCTCGAGGGCGCGAAGCTGGTTCGTGTAGGTGTCCACGTCGGGGTAAAGCCCGACCAGGGTGGACCAGTTCCAGCCGGGTCCGGCCGAGAGCACCGCGTAGACGACCGAGGCGGCCTCGTCGTACCGCTTGAGGGCGAACAGACAGAGCGCCCGGAACTCGTGGACGACCGGAACATTGGGGGTGTCCTTGAGGACCTGGTCGGTCAGGTCCAGCGCGCGCTGGTAGTCGCCGGCCTTGAAAGAGTCTCGCGCGGCCGAGAAGACCTGCTCGTTGTTGTCGGCCGTGGCGGGATTGGCCGGTGCCGCGGTGATGTTGATCGGCTGGGAGTAATCGTAGGCGACCGTTGTCGCGGCCGGCTGAGCCGCGGCGACCGTCGCGTAATAGGGGTTGCTGTAACCGCTGTACAGCCAGTTACTGGCCAGAGGGCCAAGCCCCCAACTCGCGTAGTTACCGACGCCCCAGGTGGGGAAGTAGCTATAAACGCCGTACCCGGAGTAATTAGGGTAGCCGTAACCGTAGCCCCCGAGCACCGATCCGAGCGCTCCCAGGCCGAATGTTGTCAGAGCTCCGGTGCCGAAACCGGCCCAAAAGCCATTACCGCCCCAGCCGCCGCGGTACCAGTTGCCGTAATAGGGAGCGCCATACCCCCCCCAACCGCCGCCAAAGAAGTTGTTATTGACGACGCGGTTGTAGCTGCCACTCCAGCGGCCTCCTCCCCAGCCACCGTTCACGATGGTGTTGCCGGAGTTGATCGTATTGCCGCCTCTGATGTTTCCGGAACCGATGTTGTTGCCGCCGCCGATTCCCCAGTTGCCATTGCCCCAGTTGCCGTTGCCCGTTCCCCAGTTGTTGTTGCCGTTGCCCCAGGGTCGATTGCCATTGCCACCTGGTCGATTGCCGTCGCCCCATGGAGGTCGATTTCCACCGCCGCCGATTGGACCTGGCAGGGGATTGGGTCGATTGCCATTGCCACCCGGTCGATTGTCGCCGCCTGGTCCCGGTCGATTGTCGCCGCCGCCAGGCCGGTTTCCACCGCCCGGTCGATTGTCGCCGCCTGGCCCTGGTCGATTTCCACCGCCCGGTCGATTGTCGCCGCCTGGCCCTGGTCGATTTCCGCCACCTC
>JBMFUH010000030.1:0-14308 GCA_049966735.1 Isosphaeraceae bacterium | reverse complement strand
TTTCCACCGCCCGGTCGATTGTCGCCGCCTGGCCCTGGTCGATTTCCGCCACCTCCGCCTGGAATGGACGGTCGTGTCAGGTTGCCTGTGTTGGGCCGGTTCATGCTCCCCGGATTGGGCCGGTTCGTGGGCATGGACGGTCGCGCCGCCGCGGGTCGATTGACGGGCATGGAGGGCCGGGTCATGCCGCCGCCGCCAGCGTGTGCCATGCCGCCGCCTGGCCTGCCTCCGCCCCGACCGCGCTGGGCGAGTGCCTGGTCGTCGGCACCGAGAAGAAGGATCGCCCCAAGAATGGGGATGAGATTTCGAAGACGTAACATAGAGATCCTCGAACGCGGAAAGGAGGCTCGAGCGGATGAGGGTTCAATGAGAGCCGGAGTCACTGCATCATCGGGACTGCCTCGCTCAAGTGTCTGGTTCACCGTTCCGTCCCCGCGGCAGCCCCGGGGAATGTCGCCTGTCACTTGGAGACCGCGGGCGCGGAGACGCCGGGCTTTGCCGCGGGCGCGGAGACGCCGGGCTGAGGAGGCTTCTTGACCATGACCACGTCGACGATATCGGGCGCGAGCTGGCCGCCGATGATGCGGTCGATCGCATTGGTTCTCACCGAGTCCTTGTTGAGAATCGTGTGAATGAGCGTGGCCGAGTTGGGCCGGCCGTCGCGGGTCACGCACTGGGCCTTCACGATCCACACAGTATCCCCGGCGCGGGTCCAGTATCCCTCGCCGTGTCCCCCCTCGGAATCAAAAGTCCAGGACTTGATCTGCCCGGTCTGAGGGTCCCAGCCAATGAACATGGTCCCTGATGTTTGCTTTTCGCCCTGGATCCGCGTGGAGTAGGTCCGGATCAGATAGCTGTTGTTGTCTGCCCAGCGGACGTCGGCCTCGACCTTGTTGTTTCCGCTGTCGTCGACCCAGTGGCCGACCATCCACTCCAGTTCGCGGAGCCGCTCGTACGGAGTGACGTCCTCGGCCGGGGCGGTGAACTCGCGGATCTCGGCCGCCAGCCATTTGCCGTTCTTGCGAACCATGAGGGAGCTGAACCGGGTGAAGTCGGAGGCGTCTGACGCCGAGGAAAGCCGTGACTGTCCTTCCACGCGGGCGACGTCGGGCGTGATGAACCGGATCTCCGCCACCTGCGCTTCCAGCTTCAGCCCCGGGTTTGCCTGGAATGCGGCGGTATACATGTCGGCCACGGCCGTCTTGCCTCGCGTCTCCGCTCCCTCGGGGTCAATCAGCACGAGGTCATCCGCAAGATAGCCCGCCATCGCCTTGGCGTCGCCGGCGGTGTAGGCCTTGGCAAAGGCCGCAACCGCGTCGGCGACGGCCTTCTGCTCCGGAGTGAAGGCCGCTGGGGCCGATCGCGCGGAGGCAGGCGCCACGGCCCGCCGCGCGGCGGCCGGTGTCGGAACAGGGCTCGGTTGCTGTGGGCCGGACGCGGCCAGGACCAGTCCCGCTCCGGCCAGCGTCATCGCTCCGATCAAGGCAGGGGTCGTTCTCATGAGTTGAGTCTGGGGTTGTCAGGAAAGGATGACACGGCCGCCTGATCGCGGAACGGAATGGTCAGTTCCACAAGCCACAAATTCTCTATAAAGAACGAGCCCGCCGTCAAGAGCGGGCTCGCCTTGCATAGCGCTCTCACGAACCTCGGACGGAAGAGGCGGCAGAACACTGCGGTTAGCGCAGGGCCCTCCGCGCGGACCAAACGCCCCGGGCCATCGGTCCGCACAGCGGACCCTGCCGACTGCCGACTGCCCACTACTCACCTCACGCTTGCCGCGCCACGTTTAGCCATGTGTGAACATGTGGTGATCCGCGGAAGTACCAGGAGAACGCGGGGCCCTCCAGCTTCCAGATGTCCCAGACGCTGTCGTGGCCGATGTCGCCTTCCTTGAAATAGGTGAGGCGAAGCTTGTCTGGCCCGCCGGCGGCCTCCAGGCATTCCCGGACCTCGGCGGCGTCGCAGGCGCGGAACGGACGGAGCATCATTTCCAGGAGTTGGCGGACCATCTCCTTCCGCTGGCCGTCCAGGTCGGCGACGGCCAGACCCTTCGTGTGCAATTTATCGCCCTGGAGCTTGATGGAACGGGCATCGTCCTCCTCGGCCCTGTCCACGAGGGCCTGGGCTTTCTCCTTGTCATCGAGGGTCTGGAAGATCTTGTTGGCCTGCTCGCCCTGGTACCACCAGACGTTGTTGGTATGCTTGGCGTCCTCGTTGAAGTGACCGTCGGCGGCATGGCCGTAGAAGATCGGCCCGCCAAAGGCAGCACCTTGCAGGCTGTTGCCGTCGGCCCGCAACGTGTCGTGCCGGCCAGTCAGGACCCACTCGAACGGCTTGTCGGTTCCCGGCTCGCCGAAGACGGCTACGTGATACGCCTCGAAGCTTCCCGCGTCGTCCGCCATCTGCCTCATGAACCGCTCGTAGCCATCCTCGCTGCACAGCCCCTTCATGATCTCGGTGCAGAGCGCCTGCTGCTCCTTGTTCAGGTCGTCGATCGACGGCTTGACGATCTCCCAGTTGTTCTTGACCACCGACCGCAGCGGATGGTCGAAGGGGAAGCAGATGTGCTCGCGCTGAGACTTCGACAGCGACTTGTAGAACCGCGCCGCGGCCGTCTCGGCAAGGTCGGAGCGGGACGGTCCGGTCTTGACGTCTCCCACCGCGGCGAGAGCGGCCCGGCCGATCAACGGGACCGATGCCGCGAGGGCCCCGGCGCCCAGGGTCCTGAGGAGATCTCGGCGCGAGAGCGGCAGGCAACTTTCCCGCTCGTCGATTCTCGGGTCTCGAGCTTCTGCCATGGGACTGTTCTCCTTGCCTCGTGAAGGTCCGCGGGTTCCAGTTCTGTCTCGCACGACTCGCCAACTGGCTGCGCGGTGAGGCTGAATGAGGGTGAGATGTCACGATCGCGATCAAGGCACGTGGACCGGAAAGCCGGCCGGATATCAAGGCTCAGGCTAATCACCGGAAAGGCTCGGCGTCAACCTCCCACGTGGATCAAAGGCGGCAGACCATTGCCCCGGCGGCAAGGTCGGTGCATCCTTGAGGGCAAGGTTCATCGGCCTGAATTGATCCCAATCTCGAGGAGCGAATCTCCATGGCAACGTTCGTCCTGACCGACCTGGCCCACGACGTCTGGGTCGAGAGTTTCAACCTCGACAATGATGCCCTGTTTGTGCCCCCAAACGCCCAGTGCTCGGTCAAGAAGCGCAGGCTCCGGGGAGGCCGACGCGACGGCGTCGACCTGATCGAGGTCAACAACGGCGGCCTCGCGTTCTCGGTCGTGCCAACCCGGGGCATGGGCATCTGGAGCGCTTCGTACAAGGGGCATCGGCTGGCCTGGATATCTCCGGTCAACGACGGGCCGGTGAACCCCGCGTTCGTCAACCTCGCGGCAAAAGGCGGCCTGGGCTGGCTCGACGGCTTCGATGAGCTGCTGGCCCGTTGCGGGCTGGAAAACAACGGTGCGCCGTTCGAGATCAAGACGAAGAAGGCGGACGGATCGGAGAGCTACACCACCTTCGGCCTGCACGGCAAGATCGCCAACACCCCGGCATCGTACGTCGCGATCCACCTGGGAGATGAGCCGCCCCACGAGATCACGATCGAGGGGCACGTCGAGGAGACCCATCTCTTCGGGCCCCAGATTCGCATGGTGACCCGGATCCGGACCACGCCCCGGTCGAACCACCTGGTCGTCCGCGACGAGTTCATCAATCTGAAGGACCAGCCCGTCGACATGCAAATCCTGTATCACTGGAATTTTGGACCGCCGATCCTGGAAGAGGGAGCGCGGTTCCTTGCGCCCTGGAAGACCGTGACCCCGCGCGACCCGCGCGCGGTGGAGGGCCTGGAGACGCACGATGTCTACGGCCCGCCCGAGCCGGGATTCGCCGAGCAATGTTACTTCTACGAGTTGCTCGGTCAGGGCGACTCCGGGGCGACGCTGGCGATGCTCCGCTCCCGAGGCGGAGACAAGGCCGTGGTTCTGCGTTTTCAGACGAGCCAGCTTCCCTGCTTCACTCTCTGGAAGAACACGGCCGGCCTGCGCGACGGCTACGTCACCGGGCTGGAGCCCGCCACCAACTATCCCAACGCCCTCCCCTTCGAGAAGGCCCGCAGCCGCGTCGTGACCCTGCCGCCGGGCGGCCGCCACGTTGCCGAGATCACTCTCGCCGCTCTCAACACGCCCCAAGACGTCGCCGCCGTGGAGGCCGAGATCGCCCAGCTTCAGGCACAATCCCAGCCCGTTATCCACCCCGGCCCCAAGGAGCCGTTCGCGGCGGAAGGATAAATGGTCGGGAGTGTCGGGAGATCGGCAGGGCGCGCATGGCCCGTCGAAGAGCCCCCACGTCAAACGAGTCTTCATCATGTCCAACGAGGGATGGTTCGAGCGGGAACGGCTGCACCTCGCGGCCCAGGATGGGGACCTCGCGCAGGTCAAGCGTCTCATCGCGGAGGGCCTGGACGTCAATGCGTTCGATGAGCTGGGAAACACGCCGTTGCACTGGGCCGCAATGAAGGAGCACCTCGAAGTGGCGGCCTTCCTGATCGAAGCCGGCGCGGACGTCAACGCGCACGACGAGGCCCAGATCGGCAACACGCCGCTGGCAGAGATCGCGGGGAATTGCTCGTTGGCGATGGCTCGCCTGCTCGTCGACGCCGGTGCCGACCCCACGATCCGCGGCTGGATGCAGATGAACGCGCTGGATCGGTCCAAGCGTAGGAAACACGGCGAAGGCCCTCGCGTCCACGCGCTGCTTGCCGAAACCGCGAGGCGGAAACGGAGTTGATTTACTCTGGATCGGATGGGATGGTAGGAGGGCGATGTCCGCTTCTACTCCCCCCTTGTTTCGCTCTCTGGCGGAAGGAGAGATGAGCATGACGACCTTAGCCAAGCCCGACAACCTTGCCACGGAAGCATCCGACGGCGAGACGAGGTTTTGTATTCCGGGGGTGTCCTACCACGTCTATGAGACGTGGGCGAGAGCGCTTCCGGAAAGCACGCCGATCCGGATGGCATACGACGGAAGGAGCATGGAACTCATGGTCAAGGGCCGCAAGCACGACAATTACGGAGAGCTGCTGGGGGAAATCGTGCGGGTGATTACCCAGGAACTAGACATTCCCATCTCCTCCAGCGGCGAGACCACCTGGATCCGGCCCGAGATCGAGCGGGGATTGGAGGCCGATCGGTCCTATTACTTTCTCCCTGAGAAGCTGGCGATGGCCAAGGCAGCCAAGGCTCGGGGGTCGAACGACGTCGTCGACTATCCGAACCCGGACCTGGCCATCGAGGTGGACATCTCACCCCCGCGGGTCGATCGGCCGGGAATCTACGCCAAGCTCCAGGTGACGGAGGTCTGGCGGTTCGATGGTCAGACTCTGATCATCGAGAGGCTCGGCGAAGACGGGCGGTATCATCCGGTTGACGCCAGCGGATTCTTGAAGATTCGGGCCGACGACGTCAGGCGCTGGCTGATCGACGAGGACAGCTCGGACGAGACGGCCTGGGCCCGACGGCTGAGAACCTGGGTGCGCACCAACCTGCTTCCGAGCAGTGAGTAGGGGAGACGGTCCGTGAGGCTCTTTTCAACAGCCGGCCGGGCCTGCCTCGGTTGCCAGGGCCAGCCGCGGTTCGGATTTCTGGACCCAGGGCGCGACGACCGTGAGCATGAAGTAAGAGTGCAGCAGGCTCGCCGCGACCACGAAGATGTGGAAAAGTTCGTGTGCTTGAACGACCCCGGGCCAGAGGACTGGCCTGTGCAGCAGGTTGAAGACGGCCCCGACGCTGTACAGGACGCCGCCGGCGACGATCGGGGCGAAGGTCCGGTGCGAGAGTCCGCGGACAATCTCGAAGTAGCAGAAGACCGCGGCCCAGCCCATTGCCAGATAGTAGGTCGTGGAGAGCCACACCGGCAGCTTGTCGCAGGCAACCTCCAGCGAGACGCCAACCAGGGCCCAGAACCAGACCATGCCTAATACTCGCCACCTCCACTTGCCCTGGAGAAACGTCCAGGCGATCGGCGTATAGGTCCCAGCAATCAGCATGTAGATACTTACCTGATCCATGATGGCGAAGGCCCGGAGCATCGGCGCGGGAACACGAAGTCCGTGATAGAGCGTGCTGCTGGCCGAGCAGAAAACCAGCGAGAGCCCATAGACGAGGAGAGCAACCTGGCGGGACCGATCCCTGCGACCGTAGTGCCAGAGGAAGAAGAGCCCCCAAAGCGACATGAGCAGCCAGAGACCGTGGCTCCAGGTGCTGACCGGCTCGCGAGGATGAAAAAGGTTGACCACGGCAAGCTCTCCAGGGGCACGATGGTGTCGTTTCAGAGCGGGACCAAGGCACTTCGGCTCGCCTTCAGGCCCGGGCCCCGCGGAGCAGCCGGAGGGCGTTGGCGATGACCACCAGGCTGGTCCCCACGTCGGCGGCGATGGCCATCCAGAGGTTGGCCAGGCCGAAAAGGGCCAGCAGCAGGACGATGGCCTTGGCGCAAAGCGCCAGGACGATGTTCTGCCTGATCCGGCCCAGCGTGGCGCGGCTGTGGCGAATCAACCAGGGGAGGCGGCGCAGATCATCGGCCATGAGCACGATGTCCGCGGTCTCGATCGCCGCGCCGCTGGAGATTCCCCCCAGGGCAATGCTCACCGAGGCGGCGGCCAGAGCGGGCGCGTCGTTCACGCCGTCGCCGACCATGCCGGTCGGACCATGCCGGGACGATAGGTCGGTGATGGCCGTGGCCTTGTCGGCGGGCAAGAGCTCCGCGCGCTGCTCGCTGATGCCCAGCTCCCGGGCCACGGCCGCGGCCGTCCGGGCGTTGTCGCCTGTGAGCATGATCGTCCGCAGGCCGAGTCCGTGCAGCTCGCTCAAGACCACCGCCGCCTCGGGCCTCGGCTGATCGGCCAGGCGAATCCATCCCAGAGGGCCCGATTGCGCCGTGAGTGCAACCGCCGTGCCAACCGACTGCTCCGCCTCGCCCAGCTCGTCGTGAAAGCGCGGGTGGCAAAGGCCCGCCTCATCAATGTAACGATGGCTGCCCAGGTGATATTCCACCGAGCCCACCCGCCCCAGCGCCCCTTTGCCCGGAATGGCGCGATAGCCGTCGGCCACCGGGACATCAATCCGCTTGCCCCGAGCGTGCCGCGCGATCGCCTTGCCCAGCACGTGTCCTCCGCGGTCCCCCAGCGCGGCGGCAATCCGGAGAATGCTCGTCTCGTCGTGCTCCGCCCGCGCGGAGACCACCTCGACCACGTCCGGCCGACCCAGGGTCAGAGTCCCCGTCTTGTCGAAGGCAATCGCCCGGAGCCGGCCGATCTGCTCGAGAAACTCTCCTCCCTTGATCAGCACGCCTCCCCGCGCCGCGGCCGCCAGGCCGCTGACCACCGCGACCGGCGTGGCAATCACCAGCGCGCACGGGCAGGCGATGACCAGAATCACCAGACCGCGATCAAACCAGGTGTACCACGTCGGCCAACCCGGCACGCCGCCACCGACGCTCGCCCAGAGCAGAAACGGCGGGACCAGCATGACCAGGATCGACAGCATCACGACCGCCGGCGTGTAGATGGCCGCGAACCGCGTGATCCGCCGTTCCACGACGGCTCGCCCCGACTGGGCCTCGCGCACCATCGCCACGATCCGCGTGATCAAGGCGTCTCCCAGCGGTCCGGACGCCTCGACCTCCAGCGTCCCCTCGCCGTTGACCGTGCCGGCATACACCGGATCGCCGGGCCCGCATTCCACCGGAATCGATTCACCTGTGATTGCCTTTTGATCCACACCGGAACGGCCGGACAGTACCTGGCCGTCGATTGGCACGGTGTCGCCGGCCCGGACCAGAATGCGATCTCTCGCCTGGACCTGGCTGGCGGGAATCCGCTCGGTGACGCCGTCTGGTCCCAGGCGCTCGGCCGTCTGGGGGGCGATCTCCAGCAGCTTGCGGATGGCGCGGCGGGCTCGCTCCAGGCTCAGGGATTCCAGGGACTCGGACAGGCCGAAGAGGAACGCCACGGTGCCGGCCTCGTCCCACTGGCCCAGAGCGAGCGCACCCAGGATCGCCAGCCCCATGAGCACGTGGATGTCGAGCCGGAATTGCCGCAGGCTGCGCACGGCTCGCGGATAAAGCCAGAGGCCGCCCGAGCACACGGCGAGCGCGTAGCAGACATGGGAGATCGTCTCGGCGTACGCTTCGCCGGGGCCGGCGTACGGACCCAGCCAGCTCGCGGCCAGACCGGTCGCCAGGGCCGCTCCCGAAAGAGCGGTCGATGTCCAGCAGCCGTGTCGCGACCACCACGAGGCTGCACCGGCATCGTGGGACGAACATTCTTGTCCGTCAGCATCCCTGCAGGCAGCGTTGCAGCACGGACATTCTTGTCCGTCAGGCTTGACTTCCCTTGGTCGGCCAGGAATGTCCGACCTACAAGCCCCGTCATCCCCAGCGTGAGACGGACTTTCTTGTCCGTCAACATTCGTCGAGGGCGTGTAACCCGATTGGCTCATCTCTTGGCCTCGTCCAGGCTTGGCGCTCACCTGTCCCGCGCCGTCAGCGGTCCCGGCGCGCCGGAACTCGTCGAACGGGGTGGGGGGACCTGGTGGCTTGGATGTCGGACGTTCCATCGATCTCCGACACACGAATTATACAGAGTGGCTAGTGGTTAGTGGCTAGTGGCTAGTGGCGAGTGGCGAGTGGCCGTGGATCACGGGTATTATCAGGATCGAGATTAGGAGCAGGAGCAAGATCAAGAGCAGGAGGTTCGTCTGTCCACTAGCAACTGGCAACTGGCAACTGGCAACTGGCAACTGGCCGACCTACCTGGTTCGCTACGGCCTAATGGGGCACGTGGGACGGTTCGTGAGTCCGACCGGAGACCCGTCGCCCCGGGGCCTCGATCGGGGCCAGGCGGTGGTGGTGCGCACCGATCGGGGCCTGGAGCTGGGCGAGGTCTTGCTCGGTCTGGGCGACGACCATCCTGGGCAGAACGGGCATGAATGTATGTCCGATCAGCAGAAAATCGTCCGGCTGGCCGGTCCCGACGATTGGCGGAACCATCTCCAGTGCCAGCGCCTGCGGATCGAGCGCTTCGCCGTTTGCCGGGGCATTCTCGAGGAGATGGACCGGGGGCTCGAACTGCTCGATGTCGAGCCCTTGCTGGATCAAACGACCACGGTTCTGCACGTCCTCGGTCCGCCCGGGCTGGACCTGGCCTTGCTTCGAGCGGGCGTCCGGAGTCGGACCGATTTTGACGTTGTCTTCGAGCCGCTGGGCCAGGAGACCGGTTCCGGGCAGGGAGCGACACCAGCGCCTGCCTCGTCTTCATCCTGCTCTGGTTGCCAGTTGCGAGCGGGCGAGGGGCAGTTGTCAGTTGGCAGTTGTCAGTTGGCAGTGGGCGGACGAAGTTCCTGCTCTCGTTCCTGCTCCTGATCGTACCCGTGATGTTCGGCCTGCCATGGTCCCTCCCCTGGCCCGGGGCACCCGGTCCGCACAGCGGGCCCTACGATTCCCGCCCACTCGCCATTCGCCACTAGCGAGCCACAGGCGAGCGCAGCCGCTCGCCACGAGCGAGCCGCAGGCGATCGAAGGCGGGGTCGACGCGGTACCAGTTCCGGAACCTGGGATTGGCTCGGAAGGCCTTCCGGAGGTAGACGGCAGCCAGCTCGGCACGCCGGGGGTGCTCCTGGGAAGACATTGCCAGAATCGTGGCCATGGAATAGCAGCATCGGCCTTGTTGCAAGTCCAGCCGCTTGCTCAGCGAGAGCATCAGGTTGGCGATGTGCAGGGCCTCGGCATCAAGACCGTGTTGCGCGAACGCCCGCGCCGCGAGCCGGTAAAATTCGAATTCCTCGGGCCTTTCCCGTAGAGAGTGCACCAGATCGGGGTGGTTCAGGACCACCTCCAGGTCGCTCGTGGCCTCCTTGATCCGGTTTTCCTTCAGAAGCTGCAACATTCGCGTCTTGCGGGCGCCGAGATGTCGAGGATTGAGTGCCAGGATCTTGTCCAGCTCCGCGGCGGCGATCGCCACGATGGCCGCGGGGCTCGTCTCCTCCTCAGCCGGCGCGGGGAGCGCCATTCCAGACTCGGCCTGCTCATCCTGAAGCGCGCTCACGGCGGTTTTGTAGATGGTGGCGACCACCAGGGCGCGGGCGTCGAGTTCGTCGGGATCGGCTTCCTCGGGGATGGCCCGGGGATCGTCCGGATCGGGCTGGAAGGCCGGCGTCGATTCCAGGTCCAGGATCTGATGGGAGGAAGGAACCGTAGCGGGTCTGGCCTCGGCCAGCCTGGGCACGGGAGGGGTGCGGAAGAACGATCGGCCGAGCGATCTTCTCAGCAGCTCATACCGCTGGAGATCGGCCTCCAGCCCGTCGGTCTGGTCCTGCATCAGACGGACGAACACTCGCGACTGATAAAACTCCGCCTCGCCGGGGGCCAGATCAATGGCGCGGTTGCACTCTTGGAGGGCGTCGTCCAGGAGGCCGAGTTCCCAGAGGCAGGAAGCATACTGGCCGCGCAAGGCCGCATTGCGGGGCCGCAGCTTGAGACAATGATCGAGATGCCCGGCCGCGGCGGGCCAGATCCTGAGCTGGAAGCAGGCGACCGCGGAGCGATAGTGCCCCCAGAACGAGTCGGGTTTTTCCGCCAGCAACCTCTGGAAGTGCTCGAGGGCCAGCCGGGCTCTGCCGGTCTCGTCGCTCGGGGGCGTCGCCGGGTCGTCAATCAGCTCCGCCGCCACGCCCAGCAGGTACTCGTCAAGCCACGCGGTCCGATGACACCGGGGCGACGCGGCAGGGGCCTGATCGCGCCCGGCCGTGGTGTTCGGCGGCCCGGCGCGACCGGCGGTCGGGTAGAACGGAATGAATTCCGTTCTACTCCCCGCGGCGGCCGCCTTGTTGTTGCGAGCGAGCTTGCGGATGAGGCGCTGCCGCAAGAGATCGAACGCCCGCAGAGCAGGGGTCGTGTCCTGGTTCTCCAGGGTCTGGAGCGCGCGCTGCCAGTCGGCGGCCGCGAAGGAGCGGTCGCAGAGGGCAAGGCAGTAGCGAAAGACCTGCTCCATCAGCCAGAGTTCGAGATCAGCGCGCTCTCTGGGTGGCAAATAGCGGACGGCCTCGCCGTTCCGCCAGTCGCGCCCTTCCAGGACGTCGTAGTCCTTGAGGGCGTGGGTCGCGGCCTCAACGAGCTCTGGGGCATTGAGGTCCTGGAGCCGGGTGCTGGCCGGGCGTTGAAACTGGAACGCATGAGACTCGATGTCGTCCAGATAGCGGGCAATCTTGCGCAGGCCCAGGTTTTGCAAGGTCAGGTGCGACTGATGGACCAGAAAAAAGCCCGTGGCCGCGCTCACCGCGATGATCAGTGCGGACGCCAGCAGCGTGGCCTTTCTGGCGCGCAGCCGTCGGGGGACCGTCTGGGCCCAGAATGGCTCGGTGGCGTAGGCGAGGGGCCGGTCGGTTCGCCAGCGGTCGAGGTCCTCGGCCAGTTCCTGGCCGTGGCGATAACGGTCTTCCGGGCGGGCGGCCAGGCAGCGCGCGAGGATCACTTGCAGGGCCCGGGGAATCGGCTGGGCGGCGACCTTCAGGGCGTTCTCGATAACGGCCTCTGCTCCTCGTTCCCCCTCGGCCGCGTAGGTCTCCGCCAGCTCGCCAGGTCCCCAGCCTGGCCGGTCGTTGGTCTCGGTTTCCCGGGCCGTTGCCCCTGTCAGGGCCTCGAGCAGAACCTTTCCCAGAGAGTAGAGATCGGCGCGATGAGGGTCGACCGGCGGCGCTGCCGAGGGAGTATTGAGATCCGTCGAACGGAGCGTCTGGAAGGCTGAAGCGGTCGCGGCGAGTGCGCGCAGGCGCTCGGGCGCCATGTAGGCGAGCGTTCCCCCACGGTCCGCAAGCGGCCGGTCCGAGTCGGCTGGCGACCAGTCCTGGGCCAGGTTGAAGTCCAGGAGCATGGGAATGCCGTCAGCCGTGAGGATGATGTTGGACGGCTTCACGTCCCCGTGAGCCACCTTCCGCTCGAAGGCGTGATGGAGGGCCTCGGCCAGTCGGGCCGTGATCCAGGCCATCGCTTGATGGTCGGTCAGGCGTGCTAGCAGCTCTCGCGCGGGCCGGGAAGGGTTTACACCTTTGAACTCGGGGGCGGCGACGGCGTCGAGATCGTGGAGCAGCCCCCCTCTTGCGCCTCGGGGCCTGTGCACCTTCCGCCTGTGCTCCAGCACGGTCGAAAACGTGGCGCCTCCCAGGAACGGCATGCAGATGAGCTGAAAGGCCCCGTCGTCGACCTCGGCGTGAGAGAGGATCTCGACGATGTTGGCGTGCCGCGCCCGCGCGAGCAGCCAGGGCTCGCGGGTGCGCCGGGTCGAGATCTTCACGACCACCTGCCGGTACTCGAGGTCGGCCTGTTCCGCCAGGAAGACCCGGGCAAAGGCTCCTCGCCCCAGCTCGCGGCGGAGGATGTAAGGGCCGATCTCATCTCCGGTCTCGGGCAGGGCGACTTCCTCTTGGTCGGGCTCGATCCAGCCCCGGGCCTCGGAAAGGGTACACTGCCGATGCACGGTCAAAAGGGGTTCCAGCGCCTCGCGATAGCGCGGGAACCGGGCCAGGAACTCGGCGTCGTCAGGCCGACGGCCGTCGCGCTCGGCCAGACAGTATTCCCGGTAGATCACCTCCACGGCCAGCCGCGGCGCCACCGGGCCCAGGAGCTCGAGATAGGCCTCGGAGCCGGAGATCTCGCCGCGATTCCAGCGGTCGGTGAAGTCATCGAGCACCGCCTGGTTCGAGAGCGGGACAGATCCTGTCGAATAGCGGTCCGGGCGAAAGATCGTGGGCGACGAGAACGTAGCGCGCGGGTCCGACCGCTCTGGCTCATCGGGGCCCTGGCTCGTCAGGTGCCGCGAGGAGCGGCTGTGGGCAGTGGAGAGTAGGCAGTGGGCAGTGGGCAGTCGGCAGGAGGCGGTCGCAACGCTTCCGGCCTGGGAGCGTTGCGCCGCCCGTTCCGTTGGGGAAAGGACGTTCATCCCCGGGCCTCCATTCGTGCTCGGGCCTGGTCGATGATGCGCCGGACCGACCGTTCGTGGATTCCCGTCCGCGAGGCGATTTGCTCGAAAGTCATGCCGTCGTGGCGGAGCGTGATGACCTGCACTTCCAGCGGCGTGCATCCCGCGATGAGTTGAGCCAGCCGCTCGCTGGCCTGCATCTCTTTGCTGGGCGTATGTTCAGGTGAAACCACCTCGCGCTCGACTTCCCGGTTCCCACGTCGGATGTACAGGGGTTCCTCGCGCGCGATGGAATGTTTCTGGGCCGTCTGCCTTCTGTGCTCGGCATAGACCTTGTTGCGCGCGACACCGGCCAGGAAACCGCGCAAGTGCTGGACATTCTCAAAATTGTCGGGTCGCTCGCGCAACTGGGCGAAAAAGGTCTCCCAGACGGACTGCACGAAGTCCAACGAATCAAACCGGGTGCGCAACGCCCTGGGCAGGTGTCCGCGGACGATGATACGCACTTCCGGCTCGAACCGGGTGAGGAACTCGCGAATCGCCGCCTCATCTCCCGCTTTGGCTCGTGCAATCAGTTCGGAGATGTTCGAGTCGTCTCCCATCCCCTGACTCCTTGCCCGAAGAAGGCTTGAACCTGCGCAAATCCCGCCTCACATACGGCGTGGGCCCGAAACCGGGATGCCGTAGCCGAAGTCGCCCGGCCTGGCTGGAGCATGGCCTCATGGCGCTGCCAGGTATTAATTAGACATCAGGCAGGGCCATTTAAAAAGCCACAACCCAATCGATTTTAGGGAGGGAAATTCCCGTTGGGAAGATTCTTACGAGTATTAAGTTAGCCGGATTTGCACTGCTGAACAAGAGATTCAGCCAGGAATAACGCAAGGCAGCCCCGATCTCCCTGTTCGCCGAATGGAGATGACGCCCGGGAACCCCGCGAAAAAATTCGAGTTTTCTCTGCCGGTTTTGGACGCCATTTGCAACTTGCTTTCAAAGGCGCTTGCTTCCAGGACAGGAAGAACGGGGCGATCGGCAGGACTCATGGATTCATGCTTGTTGGCATGGTGCCAATGAGTGGCGGCGGAGCATTTGCCATCACCCCCGAGCGAGAGGGATCCCTCTGACGTGGCCGAGGCGACAATCGTCTTCACCCCAGACGGCGAACAGGAGCCGGGAGCACCTCGATGTGTGGCACCAAGGCGAAGGAATGCGACGTCACGAATTATCTCCAAGCCTACTTTCAGGACATCAGTCAGACGAGCCTGCTCTCGGCCGCGGAGGAATGCGCCCTGGCCGAGGAGATTTCCCAGGGAGATCGTGACGCCCGGGGCAGGATGAT